>CAXTVG010000096.1:0-7291 GCA_964247505.1 uncultured Acidobacteriaceae bacterium | reverse complement strand
TTTCGGCGAGCAGGGTGAAGCTGTCGCGCTGCGAGTAGGCGACGCCCTCAAGCACGGCGCGGGTGAGGTGTGCGCGGGTGTGCGCGGCGGTCAGGCCTACAAACGCGGCGGTGGCATGCGAATCGAGGTGCGGGGTGCGCTCGCCGAGCAGGTACGGCGTCCAGAGGAGGCCATCGGAGCCTGCGGGCACGCTTGCGGCTTCGGCGGTAAGGGTGTCGTAAGTCGAGCCGGGGAGAAGCAGATCGCGCAGCCAGCGCAGGCTGAGGCCCGCGGCCTGGGTCACGCCCATCCCGCACCAACGGCCGGGGACGGCGTGGCAAAAAGTGTGGACGCGGCCTCCCTTGTCGAAGGAGGGCTGCGCGGTTGCCGCGAACACCACGCCCGAGGTGCCGATGGTGACCGAAACAGAGCCGGGTTCGTAAATACCCATGCCCACCGCGCCCGCACCCTGGTCGCCCGCTCCGGCGACGACGGGCGTGCCGGGGCGGAGGCCGGTTGTTCCGTCGGCCACCGCCGCGCAAACATCGGGGGACTCAAAAAGCTGGGGCAGCCACTCTTCCCGAACGCCCGAGGCTTGCGCGACCTCGCGGGACCAGCGGCGGTGCGCGACGTCGAGCAGCAGTGTTCCGGAAGCTTCCTGGACGTCCATCGCGTACGTGCCGGTGAGGCGGAAGCGGACGTAGTCCTTGGGGCAGAGAACGTGGGCGACGCGCGCCCACAGCTCGTGCTCGTGCTCGCGAACCCAGAGCAATTTCGTAAGCGTGAAGTTCGGCAGCGCCGGGTTGGCGACGAGCTCGATCAGGCGCTCGCGGCCCAGCTCCGCATGGAGCCAATCGCACTGGGGGCCGGAGCGCTGGTCGCACCAGATAAGCGACGGGCGCAACACCTGCCCTTCGCGGTCGAGCAGGACCGCTCCGTGCATCTGGCCGGTGAGGCCGACCGCGTCGATCGCGGCGCCGGGCGCTTGCGCGAGAGTGTCGCGGATGGCTCCCTGGGCGGCGCGCCACCAGTCTTCCGGGTCCTGCTCGGCCCAGCCGGGCTTTGGTGCGCGGAAAGGGGCGTGCTCGCTTGCGGCCGAAGCGAGTACCTGCCCGGTTTGGTCGATCAAAACAGCGCGTGTGCCACCGGTTCCTACGTCGAGGCCGAGAAAGTGCATACCGGCTTACTGTAGCGCGCGCGGGGACCCCGGGTACACTCGAAGGGATGAGTATCAGGACGGTGGCGAGCCGCGAGGTGTACCGCAACAGGTGGATGCGGGTGCGTGAGGACGAGATTGAGCGCTCAAACGGGGTGCGCGGAATCTATGGGGTGGTGGAGAAGCACCCGTGCGCGGTGGTGATTCCGCTGGATGGCGACCGCCTGCATATGGTGCGGCAGTACCGGTACACGGTAGGCGAGGTTTGCCTGGAGTTCCCCCAGGGCGGCTGGGAGCGGGCCGATGTGGACATCCGCGAACTGGCCGCGGGCGAGCTGCGCGAGGAAACTGGGCTGCGGGCGGGCTCGCTCGTGTACCTGGGGCCGCTGTACGTGGCCTACGGCTTCTGCAACCAGCAGCAGCACGCGTTCTTGGCGACGGAGCTCACCGCCGGCGCGCATGAGCGCGACCCGGAAGAGCACGATCTGACGGTTGAGACGGTGCCGGTCGTGGAGTTCGAGCAGATGCTGCGCGAGGGGCGAGTCAAGGACTGCTGCACGATTGCCGCATGGGGCTTGTACAAAATCTGGAAAGAAGGCAGGGAAGCATGAAGGCACACTGGACCACGAAGGATATTCCGAACCTCCAGGGCAAGCGCGCCATCGTCACGGGCGCGAACTCAGGCGTGGGCTTTCAAACAGCGCGCGAGCTGGCGCGGGCCGGTGCTCAAGTGGTGCTTGCCTGCCGTTCCCGTGAGCGCGGCGAGGCCGCCGTGGCCAGAATCAAAGCCGAGCAGCCGCAAGCGCAGGTGCGTCTCGCCCCCCTGGACACTTCCTTGCTCAGCTCGGTTCGGGCCTTGGCGCAGAACGAGCTTGCCACCGGCGTGCCGCTCGACATTCTGGTTAACAATGCCGGCATTAGCGTAACGCCCAGGCGCGAAGTAACGCCGGACGGATTCGAAAAGCAGCTTGCGACGAACTACCTGGGGCACTTCGCACTGACCGGGCTGTTGCTGCCGGTTCTGCTTCGGGCCGCGGCGCCGCGCGTGGTGAGCGTGGCCAGTGTCGCGCATGCGCGGACCAAGTTCAACTTCGGCGATCTCCAGTTCGAGCGCGGCTACAACCCTCTCAAGGCCTACGCGCAAACCAAGCTGGCCATGCTTGTATATGCGCGCGAGCTCGACCGCCAAAGCCGTGAACACGGGGGCAAGCTGGGGAGCATCGCCGCGCATCCGGGCATTTCAAAAACAGGGATCGCCAAGGAAGGCGAAGGCTTCCTGAAGCTCGCGACCAAGGTGTACCTGGCGCTGATGGGGCAGGACGATGCGCAAGGCGCGCTCCCGTTGCTGTATGCCGCCTCTGTGCCCGAGGCGCAATCCGGCAGCTACTACGGCCCAGATGGCGCGGGCGAGCGGAAAGGCTTTCCCGCCCTGTCCAAGGTCGCCCCGCAGGCCGCCGACCCGGCTGCGGGTCCGCGCTTGTGGAGCATGTCGGAGCAGCTGACCGGGGTGGTCTACGACTGGTCAGCGTAGCTTCGGCTTGGGCGTCCGGGCAAGCAGGACGACCGCGAGAATGCCCGCGGCGAGCACCCCTTCCTCGACCTGCTCGCTGGCGCGGTGCAGCCTGTTAAAGTCCCTCTTGTGGAAATTGGCACTGGGCGCGCGGTCGATGTCCCCGCCCACGGCGAGCCGGTCGACCTCCATGCGCGGCAGGATGCTGCCCTGCGAGAACGCGGTGAGCGCGAGCATGGCGGCAACGCAGAAGACCGGGCCGATCACAGTGCGCCCGTAAGCGCGGGTCGCCGCTGCCGCAAGCAGAAGCAGGAAAAGCAGCGACCCCGCCGCGAAGCCTTCTTTATGCAGTGCAAGCAGGCAGTTGCGGACCACCAGACCGGCGGTGTGCGGGTCGGGCAGGTAGGTGAACGCAACCCAGGCGACCACGGGGAAAAACATCACCGCTCCCAGCCACAGGACCAGGAGCAGGGCGATAAGGATTCGCAGCAGGGTTCGCATGGGTTACCGGGTTTCGAATTGGCTGGGACGGCCCGTGAGGCGTTCGACCCGCTTGCGGGTGGGCGGGTGCGTGGAGAACAATTCAGCCAGAGTCGCCCCGGGCATCGCTGGCGCGATGATGAACATGTGCGCCGTGGACGGCGAGGCCGCGAAGGGCAGGCGCTTGTTGTAGGCCTCGAGTTTTTCCAGCGCCGCAGCCAGCGAGTAGGGATTGCCGGTCAGCTCGGCGCCTGAGGCGTCGGCGGCGTACTCGCGGGAACGGGATACGGCAAACTGGATCAGCATAGCCGCGACCGGCGCGAGGAACAGCATGAGCAGGCCGCCGATGCCGCCTTCGCGGTCGCGGTCGCGCCCACCGCCATAGCCGCCGAACAGCGACGCCCAGTAGCCCATGCGCGCGATCAGGGTGATGGCCCCGGCGAGCGTGGCGGCAATCGAGGAAATCAGGATGTCGCGGTTACGGACATGGCCCAGTTCGTGGGCGAGTACGCCTTCAAGCTCTCCGTCATCGAGCAGATTGAGAATGCCGGAGGTCACGGCAACCGAGGCATGGCTCGGGTTGCGGCCAGTGGCGAAGGCGTTGGGCGTGTCGATCGGGATCACATAGAGCTTGGGCAAAGGAATGCGGGCGCGGGCGGCCAGGCGCTCGACCGTGTATTCGACGCGGGGCAGGGTTCCCGGCACGACGGGCTGGGCGCGATACATGGCCAGCGCGATGCGATCGGAAAAGAAGTACGAAGCGAAGTTCATCCCGGCCGCCAAAATGAAGCCAAGCAGGAGTCCACGCTGCCCGCCGAAGTGCTCGCCGAGGAGCATGAGCAGGAGAGTAAGCGCGGTGAGAAGAAACGCTGTTTTCAGGAAGTTCATGGGTGCGAGGCGGCTCCAGACCGCCATGGTTGTTAGATGATCCTACGCCCGGCGCGATGCGGCGAAATATGGAAGTTCATAGGCGAGAGCTGGACGCTATAAAAAACGGGAACACAGAGCAAGTAAAGTTCCCGAGTGGCTACTGAAGATGGGGGCGCGTTCTTTTTTACTTCCCAACTGTCAACGGTTTGACGTATTCTCCATCTTTTTGCTTTGAAATTGGAAGCAGGATTGCAACACGACTTGTATGCGTAAATCTTTCCCCCGTCTCCAGCGCCATGCTTCAGCTGTTCTGGCCCTAGCGGTCGCGACCGGATCCTTCGCGGTTGCGCCGGGCTTTGTCTCGTCCGCGCGAGCGCAGAGCACGATTTCAGGCGATATCGCCGGCCTTGTAACGGATCCTTCGGGAGCGATCGTGCCCAACGCCCAGGTTACGGTTAAAAACACGGCCACGGGCGAAACCAAGAAGCTGACCACCAACGGCAGCGGCAACTACCGGGCCTCGCTGCTGCAGCCGGGGCCTTACACGATCACGGTGGACGCGGCTGGGTTTGGAACCACGACCGCGAGCGCGCAGGTTTCGACCGGGCAGCTGGCGACGGCGAATGTGACGCTCGGGGTCAGCTCGGCGTCGACCAACGTCGAGGTTTCGGCGGCGGGAAGCATGATGCAGACCGAGCAGGCCGAGGTTTCAACCTCGTTCTCGACAGAGCAGATCCAGAATGTGCCGAATCCGGGCGGCGATCTGACCTATATCGCGCAGGTGGCGCCGGGCTCCGTGATGAACAACGGCGGCGGCTACGGGAACTTCTCGAGCTTTGGGCTGCCGGCGACCTCGAACCTGTTTACAGTGGACGGTGCCAATGAGAACGACCCGTTTCTGAATTTGAATAATTCGGGCGCGACCAACGTGCTGCTGGGGCAGAACGATATTGAACAGGCGACCGTGACCAGCAACGGCTACCAGGGCCAGTATGGCGGGCTCGGCGGCGCGGCCATCAACTACGTCACGCGCTCGGGGTCGAACAAGTTCCACGGCGACCTGAAGTACTACTGGAACGGCCGGGTCATGAACGCGAACGACTGGCTGAATAACCATACCGGGACGCCGCGGCCGTTTGACAATGCAAATCAGTGGGCGGCGGATATTGGCGGCCCGGTGGTGAAGGACAAGATCTTCTTTTTCGTGAACACGGAAGGGCTGCGCCTGGTGATCCCGACCAGCACGACGGTGTATGTGCCGAACCAGGCTTTTCAGGCGGCGACGCTGGCGAGCATTCCGGCGGCGAGCGTGCCGTTTTACCAGCAAATCTTCAGCCTTTATAACTCCGCGCCCGGGATTGGGCGCGCGACCGCGGTGGGGGACGGCAACCGCAATACCTTCCGTAGCAACGTGAGCAACAACACGAATGAGTACCTGATCACCGCTCGCTATGACGAGCAGTTTGGGCAGAACGATCACCTTTTTATTCACTTCCGGACGGACCACGGAACGCAGGCAACGCTGACCGACCCGATCAATCCGGCGTTTAACTCCATTAGCGTGCAGCCGCAGTATGAAGGGCAGCTGAACGAAACGCACTCCTTCAGCCCGACGTTTACCAACCAGTTTATCGGCGCGGGCAGCTGGTACAGTTCCACCTTTAGCGAACCGAACCGGGCCGCCGCGCTGGCCCTTCTGCCGGAAGCGATCAGCTTTCAGGGCGCCAATGGCGGATACTTCTCGCCGGTTGGGCACGACGTATTCGACTATCCGCAAGGGCGCAATGTGTCGCAGTACCAGGTACTGGATGATGTTACCAAGGTTCTGGGAAACAATACGGTCAAGTTCGGCGTGAATTATAAGAGAAACGATGTTACGGATTATGCGCCGCAGCAATATGTCGCTCCGCGCATTTTCCAGGAGTCGGTTGCCGACTTCCAGGCAGGGAATGCGACGATTTTCCAGCACAACTTTCCGCAGCGGCTTACCGAGCCGATCGCGCTTTATAATCTGTCCGGCTATCTTCAGGACGAGTGGAAAGCGCTGCCCTCGTTGACGCTGACCGGCTCACTCCGGGTCGAGCATAATTCAAACCCCGTGTGCCAGACCAACTGTTTCGCGAATCTGCAGCGCGGCGTGGCTTCCCTGAATGGCGATACAACGCAGCCCTATAACGCAAAGATTGCGAGCGGGCTGCACACGCTATTCCCGAACTACGACGAAGTATCGTACCAGCCGCGGGTCGGGTTTAACTTTGCTCCCGCCGGCTTGAAAGGCAACACGGTGGTGCGCGGCGGCTTCGGTATCTTCTCCGATGTGTTTCCCGGCACCGTGGCGGAAAACCTCTTCGAGAACGCGCCGAACATCAATACTTTTACTGTGAATGGAGCGGGGCTGGTACCGGGGCTGCCGGGCAGCGCGGATTCCATATCCGCCGCCTCAAACCAGGCGTTCCTGAACTACTATGCGCAGGGCGCTTCCTTCAGCAGCCTCACCGATCCCGCCTCACCCACGGTTGTGCCGGGCTTTTCGGCTCCGTCTTTCTCTACGACGCACCCGGACATTCACTATCCCACGTATCTGGAGTGGAATCTAGCCGTCCAGCAATTAGTCGCGAAGAACACGACGCTGACGGTGAATTATGTGGGGAACCATGGGACGCACGAGGCGGTAGTGGATCCTAGTGCTAACTCGTACTTTGTCCCCGATGCATTCACGACTGCAACGGGCTTCAGCACGACGCTTCGGGGCGCTGCGCCGGATAACTCTTTTTCGGAAGTGACCGAGGTGAGGAACCAGGCGGATTCCAACGATAACACCCTGGCGGTTTCGCTCCAGCATAACTCAAAGCTTCTGTCGGTGCAGGCGAACTACTCCTGGCAGCACTCGCTTGACGAAATTTCAAACGGGGGATTTCTGCCGCTTGTCGAGCTTACGAATACCTCGATTATCGCGCCGATCGATCCGACCAACCTGCGCAATCAGTACGGCAGCTCGGACTATGACGTCCGCAACAACTTCACGCTCGCGTATGTGCTGAACGTGCCTAAGTTCTACGGGCCGCGGGTTGCATCGGAAGGCTGGCTGCTTTCAGGCACGGTGTTCGCGCATAGTGGCTCGCCTTACTCGATCACAGATAGCGCGACTTCAGGAGACCTGGGAGGGCTCAACTACTACGGCACGACGCTGGCGACGCCGATCGGCCGCGCGCCGCGCAGCATCGGCAAAAAATAATCGCTAAACACGCCCTGCTTCGGCGCGGCGCCATCGCCCACCACGCTTGCCGACCGAACAC
>CAXTVG010000095.1:0-7388 GCA_964247505.1 uncultured Acidobacteriaceae bacterium | reverse complement strand
CATACGGGCCGTCCGACATTTCCAGGGCGGGCAGGTTGAGCGCGGGAACGGCGCGCACGGCAAAGCCGGTACCGCCGATGTAGTCGAGCTTCTGCTCGAGCGTCATCTTGCTGACAAGGTCGTTGACGCGCTGTTGCTCAGCGGGGGTAATCGGGTGGGGCGCTTGGGCCAACGCGGCGGGAGAAGCGGCAAGCAGGAGAAGATTGGTAAAGCGGCGCAGGGTCATGAAACGTCCTCAATAGGAAAACTGACGCTTCATCCTACCGGCGTGTTTGCACGTTTGGGAAGGCGCTAACCGCCTTCAATCCAAAGTAACTTCACCAAATACAAACCCTCCCCTAGACTGGGGGAGCCTTCTTGCTGAGCTCGTGTGCGGAAAACTGGATCGGGCGGCCTCCGGGTCGTTATAGCGACCCGGAAGCCGTAACCGAGGTAGGGAGGTGGGTCGGATGAAGCCAACCAGGGAGGAAACATCCTGGTTTCGTGTGTTCATCACTGTGGCCGTCGATTGGCGGTTCGTGATGGCGCTGGTAACACTGGCATTGGTGCTGCTTCTCAGGAAGTAGCACACAACCCCCGCGAGGCACGAGAAACCTTGCGGGACTCTTCTCTGAGATGCGGCTATTGTCGCATGGGACAGCTTCCTCGGCCAACAAGAAAGCTGTCCCGAATCCGCACAAGCCGGGTTACTGGAGCGCCCAGGTCTGCGCGTTGGTGCCGTTGCAAGTGTAGGTTTGCACCAGCGTCCCGTTGGCGGTTCCGGCGCCGCGCACGTCCAGGCACAGGCTGGTGTTTGAAGCGGGGTGGAAAGCATACCCGCTGCCCGAAGCCACAGCCTGCCATGCCTGCCCAGTCGATCCGTTGCAGGGTTGCAGATTCACAACCGCACCGCTGCTGGTGCCCGAAGCAGTCGCGCAGTAGGCGCCGAGCGAAACAGCGATGTTGTAGTAGCCCGCCGGCTGCACGTTGCTGTTGTTCAACAACCATTTCTGCGCGCCTGTCCCGTTTTTGGCATAGATGTCGATCGGGTTGCCCGCGGCGGTCGAGGCCGAAGCATCATCCAGCGCCGAACCCGTCGCACTCGCCGGAACCACAACGTGCGTCCCGTTCAGGTTCGCGGCGCCTGTGCCGCCGCCGCTGGATTGCTGGTACACACGCACGTAATCGATCAGCGTGTTGGCCGAAGAAGGCGTGCTGCCGTCCGTCGGCCCGGGAAAGCCGCCGCTGCCGATCGCAAAGTTCAGCAAGATAAAGAACGGATTGTTATAAACCCACTGCGTGCCCGCGGGGATGGTCGAAGGCGAAATGGTCAGGAAGATATTGCTGGTCGAGTCGCGGTAGTACTGGAGCAGGTTGGGCGACCAAATCAGCCCGTACACGTGATAGGCTGCGTCGTCCACGCGCCCGCCGTTCGGAAAGGTATACCGCGCGCCGATCCCGTTGCCGCCCGAGTAGCCCGGACCGTGCGTGGTCGAGGATGTGGTGTTCGGGCCATAGGACTGGACCCACTCCAGGATGTCGTCCTCGCCGGTTTGCGGCCAGCCCACCGAATTTATATTCGCGCCCAGCATCCAGAACGCAGGCCACAGGCCGTCGCCCACGGGCAGCTTCATGCGCGCTTCCACGCGGCCGTACTGAAACTGAAACTTGCCCAACGTCTTGAGCCGCGCCGAGGTCCACTGCCCGCTTGAGTCCTTGCGCGCGTGAATCACGAGATCGCCGTTGCCGTCCTGGTAAGCGTTCGGCTGGCTGGCAGCGCAGGGCGCGGTGTTGGAGCCTGGGGCGCAGTAGATTTCAAGCTCCCCATTGCCCCATCCATTGTTGTTGCCAGTGTCGTAGTTCCACTTGGAGGCATCGGGGTAGGCACCGGATGCGCCGTTGAACTCGTCGCTCCAGATCAGAGTCCAGTTTTGAGCATTGGCAGCAGGTTGAGCTGCAAACGCCAGGAGACCGCCTGCGAGCAATGCAAGCGCGTGGAAAGCGAGTCTGCGGAAAGGCGGGCGCGTGCCATGGTGCGCTGCTGGGGGAGTTGCAAGTTGCATACATGGACCTCTTCGAATTGCGTTCACAAACAACGCCGCCACTCTAGCACAGCGCGGCAACGGCTCGCAGAAAAGCGATTGACCGGGAAAGCGGAGCTCTGCCTAAAAACGACGCGCTGCGAATCGTGATACCGTTCCCAAGAGTTCACGGTAAAGTGTCGGTTGGGGCTGCCTACTATGATCGGTTTTCTGCTGCGTTTCTGTTCGTGCCTGTTGGTGTTTTCGCCTCTGCTCGCCCCGGCATCCGCCCAGGGCGCGGTGGCGCTTTCTCCTATCCCGCAGGAAGTGCGGTCAAATCACTACATGGTCACGCTGAACGGGCGGAAAACACCTGTGGTCCACGCGGCCGGCAATCTTTATCTGCTCAACTTCGACACGACGGGCCCAGTCACGGTATCGGTCACAGCGAGCGACCCGCATTTCTGGGATCGCGGCGTTGCGATCCAGCCCATGCGTCTGGGTCTCCGGCCTGTGCGCCGCGGCGCGACCCTTACCTTCCGGCTCGCGGGTCCGGAAAAGCTTTCCATCAGCCGCCCCGGCGACCACTTCGCTTCGGCCGACATGCTTTATCTATTCGCGAACCCGCCCGAAATCTCGCGCATCGGGCCCCAAACGCCCGGCGTTCGCTACTACGGCCCGGGCGTGCATCGCGAATCGATCGACGCGCGCTCGGGCGACACTATCTATCTCGCCGGCGGCGCGGTGGTTTTCGGCTCGCTCAATCTGTGGCAGGTGCACGATGTGCATGTGTTGGGCCGCGGCATGATCGTCTACGACGGCCCGCAAACGCCCTCCGACGACAACAGCTGGATCCATAAGCCCAACTTCCATGTCATTGTCATGGATGCGGCCCGCAACATCGAGATTGACGGCATCACGACCGTCGTCCGGAGCCGCACCTGGCAGATTCAGATGGAGAACTCGCGCCACATCGGCTTCTACAACGTCAAAGTCATCGCCGCCACGCCCGGCGACGCAAACGGCGACGGCATCGACTGGCTGGGCGGCGGCGACACCACGGTGCGCGACTCATTTTTCCGCGCCGCCGACGATGTGTTCGCTCTGTACAGCAACTGGCTCGGCTACTCCGAAGAGGCGTTTCACACCCCCGGGGAGCCTGTGACAAATATCTCGATCGAGAACACGGTGGTCTCCACCAGCATCTCCAACACCATTCGCGTCGCGTGGCCCGAAAAGATCGGATCCACCGCGCATTTTCACATGCGTGACGTGGATGTTCTCCACACGGGTTCCGGCGACTGCAAGGTACCGTTTGCTTTCTTTGAGTTGTGGGCCGACCCCAACGGCCAGGGGCAGCATAGCGATTACACCTTCGACAACATTCGTTTGGAGGACTGGTACTCGCTCTACCAAATCCGCTACCCGAATCCGAGTGTGCGCGATGTGCACTTCCGGGGCGTGTGGGCGATGGATGGGCCGGGCATGGTTGCCTCCGCGCTCAAGGGCGATGTGAGCGGGGTTTCGCTCGAAGACACGGCGGCAACCGCGGGGCGGCCTGCGGAGGTGCTCGCCGGGGCCGCTGCGCCGGAGATCAAGCCTGCGCAGGTCGATGCGGGATTCACCTACACGACCGGTCTGCTGCAGCCGCGCCAGAAGATCGCGTTCACGGCTCAAGCGCCGGAAGCGGATGGCCGCCGGTTTGAGTGGCTGTTCGGCGACGGCACACGCGCTGTCGGGCGCGATGCGCGGCACAGCTTTCCCGACGCGGGAGGTACGCTGCTCGACGGCTCTGGCCGCTTTCGCGTTTTGCTGCACGTCACAGGTCGCGGCGGCGCGGAGTCCTGGCACTCGGAGCCGGTCGTGGTCGCCACGCGCCCGCTTGCGCCTTTGTCGCCTGGAAGTGCTTCGCCCGCGCGGGCCAATGTGCTGGAGCGCGCATTCCAGGTCCCGGCGGATGGCGGCTACACGGTTTACGTGCTGACCCGCGCGCCCACGCTGGTTTCGCTTGACGGGCAGCCTCCGGTCGCAAGCCCCGCGCCCAGGCCGGTGGTGTGCGGATCGGGCGAGAGCGCCGCGCAGCCGGTCCACATCAGCGCCGCGCTGCTGGCTGGGACGCATCGCTTGCGCGTCGAAATGCAGCCGGGCGCGCCCGAGCCGGTTCTGCTGTGGGAAGGACCCGGAGTGCCGCGGCAATTGCTGGAAAGCGCTCCACGTTAGAACATTACCTTGCGAAAACCGTGCGCTGTTGCGACAATACGGTGAGCGGAACGATAAAGCGCCCCGATGGCTGTGAACCCACCGGGGCGCGCTAGGCTATCGCTTTCGTGACAGCCGCACCATGGCAGCAACAGCAGCCCAGAATCGCCAATCGAGCACGATCTGGACTGAGCAGTGCAACCAACTGGACGTACTCCCGTCCATAGGCCACCTCCAGCATTGGAACCGGCGTACCCGCCTGGTAAGCGAGTACGCCGGTCAGGCCAATCTTCCGGCCCATCCTGGGTACCGCCTCACACTCTGCTGAAAGTTCTCCCAGAGTACCGCTCTATAGAATGGGCGCAATCCCGCGAAAGTGTTACCGCGCGTCGCGCCTCAACCACAAATCTGTCCAGCGGCCATCGGCCCGCACTTTACCCTTTATCCTCCACCCTCTACCCTGTTCTGTATGCAATCCCGCTCTGGCGCTGAAATCCGTGAGATGTTTTTGAGGTTTTTCGAGGAGCGCGGCCACCGCCGCGTCCACTCTTCCTCGCTGGTCCCGGCCAACGATCCCACACTGCTGTTCACCAACGCCGGCATGAACCAGTTCAAGGACGTCTTCCTGGGCCTGGAGCAGCGCTCCTACAACCGCGCGACCAGCTCGCAAAAGTGCGTCCGCGCGGGGGGCAAGCACAACGACCTGGAAAACGTAGGCTTCACGCGGCGGCACCACACGTTTTTCGAGATGCTCGGGAACTTCTCGTTCGGCGACTACTTCAAGGCCGACGCGATCCGGTTCGCGTGGGAGCTCGTCACCTCTCCCGAGTGGTTCGGCATCCCCAAGGACCGGCTGTACGTCACGATCTTCAAGGGTGAAAATGGCGTCCCCCGCGATGCCGAAGCCTACGACCTTTGGCTCGCGCAGGGCGTGCCGCCGGAGCGCATCTTTGAGATGGGCGCGAAGGATAATTTCTGGCAGATGGGCGAAACCGGCCCCTGCGGGCCGTGCTCGGAAATCTTCTACGACATGGGAATTGAGGCCGCCGAAACGCCCGGGGTGGATAAGCCCTTCCCTGAGGACGACCAGCGGTATGTTGAGATTTGGAACCTGGTTTTTATGCAGTTCGACCGCTCGCTCGACCCTGTTACCAGCGAGGCGAAGTTAGAGCTGCTGCCGAAGCCGTCCATTGACACGGGCGCTGGATTAGAGCGGCTCGCTGCGGTGTTGCAAGGCAAGGTATCGAATTACGATACGGACTTATTCACGCCGCTGATCGCCATAGCGTCTGTGTGTACAGGAGTGGGCTATCTAGGTGGCTCTGCCCCAAGCGACGCTTCTCTGCGCATTATCGCCGACCATGCCAGAGCTGCGAGCTTTCTCCTTTGCGACGGGGTGAACCCATCGAATGGAGGACGAGGCTATGTTTTGCGCAAGATATTGCGTCGCGCGATCCGGCACGGACGCCTTCTTGGCCAGCAGCAGCCCTTCTTGTACTTGACTGTAGTTGGTGTGCGCAATGAAATGGGAAGCGCATATCCTGAATTAATTGACAACACAGCACGCATTCAGAAAGTCATAGAATCCGAGGAGATGCAGTTTGCGCGAGTGCTGGAGGTAGGGTCGCGCGAAATAGACGCAGCAATTCGCGAACTCAAGTACGCGCTTATCGCCCCTAGCTTACAAGAACCTTCCGAGAAACGCGCCCTTAAGGAGGCTTTTGAAAAGAAGCGCCCTCCGCAGACTGTTTCTATAGACGGCGTGGAGTTACAAATAGATAATAAAACGCTTCCGCTTTTCGATCGGGAAGTTGAGCGATTTCATAGCGGGCAAGCGAGTGCGGTCGATTCACTCTTCGACGTCTTCGTAAACTCCGCCGCTTTCAGAACCACTCGCCCCAAGCTTCCAGGCAGTCGCGCTTTCCACCTTTACGAAACCTACGGCCTCCCCCTCGATTTCATGATGGACGCCGCGCGCGACGCGGGCATCGACTTCGACCTCACCGGCTTCGAGCAAGCCCGCGCTGAGGAGCAAGCCCGCGCGCGCGCGTCGTGGAAGGGCGGCGCGAAGCAGTCCGCCTCCCCCGCGTATCGCGACTTGGCTAAGACCACTTTCGAAGGCTACACCCAGCTCACCTCTACAGGCTGCGAAGTGCTCGCGCTGGTCAAGGACGGCGCAGGCGTCCCGTTCGCGGCGGCGGGCGAGGAGGTCGAGGTCGTGCTCGACCACACCAGCTTCTATGCCGACTCCGGCGGCCAACAGGGCGACCATGGCGTGCTGCTCTCGGACGACCACAACGCGGTCGTCGCCGAGGTCCACGGCTGCGTCCAGCCGGTCCAGGGCGTTCGCGCCCACAAAGCGACCCTGAAGCTGCCAATCAGCGTTGGCGACCGCGTCGATACAGTGGTCGACGCGACCCGCCGGGACGCCACCCGCCGCAACCACACCGGCACCCACCTGCTCCACGCAGCCCTGCGCGAGGTTCTAGGCCCGCACGTCAAGCAGGCGGGATCGCTGGTCGACCCCGGACGCCTGCGCTTCGACTTTTCCCACTTCGCCCCCGTAGCGGATGAGGAGCTGGCCGACGTCGAATCGCTGGTCAACCGCGAGGTCCTGCACAACCTAGAGGTAAACACTCTGGTCGACGTCCCCATCGACGTGGCCGTGAACCAATACCACGCCATGGCGCTGTTCGGCGAGAAGTACGGGGACAAGGTCCGGGTGGTCCGCGTCGGCGATTTTTCCACCGAGCTGTGCGGCGGCACCCACACCGGCGCGACCGGCGAGATCGGCCTGCTCAAGCTGACGGGCGAATCGAGCGTGAGCTCGGGCGTGCGGCGCATTGAGGCCGTTTCGGGAACCGGCGCGCTCGACGCCTTTCGCAGAAGCCAGGGAGCAGCCGCGCTCGCCACCGAGCTGGGCGCGAACGCCGACGCAAACCCGGCGACAGCCCTGCGGGAGCGCTTCCAGCAGCAGGAGGACGAGCTCAAGCGCCTGCGCCGCGAGCTCGACCAGGCCCGCATGAAGCAAGCCGCCAGCGCCACCGCCGACGCCGCGAGCCAAGCGGTCGAGGTCAAAGGCGTGAAGGTGCTGGCACAGCGGGTGGACGGGCTCGACCGCGGGCAGATGCGCACCCTGGTCGACAATCTCCGCACGAAGCTTGGCTCCGGAGTCGTTCTGCTTGGCTC
>CAXTVG010000094.1:0-7406 GCA_964247505.1 uncultured Acidobacteriaceae bacterium | reverse complement strand
CTCCCACACCCGCGGGTACGCCGAGCCCCCCGCGATCAGCACCTTCGGCCGTTCCCGCTCCGCCACCCGCCCCAGCTCGTCGTAGTCCACCGTTTCGGTTTCCCGCGAAACCCCATAGCTCGCCACCCGGTACAGCTTCCCCGAAAAGTTCAACCGGTGCCCATGGGTCAGGTGCCCCCCATGCGCCAGGTCGAGCCCCAAAATACCCTCCCCCGGCTCCAGCAGCGCCATCATCACCGCCGCGTTCGCCTGCGAGCCCGAGTGCGGCTGCACATTCACGTACGCCGCCCCAAACAGCCGCCGCGCCCGCTCCCGCGCCAGCTCCTCCACCACATCCACCCACTCGCACCCGCCGTAATACCGCTTCCCCGGATACCCCTCCGCATACTTGTTCGTCAGCACGGAGCCGGTAGCCGCCATCACCGCCTCCGAACAAAAGTTCTCGGAAGCAATCATCTCCAACCCATCCCGCTGCCGCTCCAGCTCACACCCAACCGCGTGAGCAATCTCCGGGTCCTGCGCCGCTAGTGTTTGTGCTGCATATTCGGAAGTCATCGTCCAATTCTACTGCTACACGTCAATACGGGTTGGGGCCTGCTATACATATTTGAGGTAGATTGTGCGCTGTCATCGGATGAAATTATGCAGCTAGAACACCCCTCGCTAGAAAACTTCGATTCGCAGTTGAGAGCTGTCCACTACACTTTGTTTAATCACGGGCTAGACGCTTTGCGAGAGCATGGGCTAATCAGGGCTGATCGCGAGATTGCCTCCGTGCTCAAGAGCAACAAGTCGGCGCAAAGGCGGTTTTTACGAGGCTGCCACTATGGCTTCGACGCAGCGCAGCGAGCAATCGGGAAGCTGGTCATTGGATACGAGCGGAAAAAGCGAGTGTTGCAAGAAGAGATAAAGACCTATCGAAGAGCAAGAGATTCCGAATCTGTGATTCAACCCGAAGCGGTGCACGAGTGCTTGGAGAGGCGCCAGCTAGTATTGAGGCGTCTACTCGATAGCATACTGATTCAATTGCTAGGAGAGGAATCGTGGATTTTACGACGCACCCAGGTCTCCGATGACATAAACAAAATTGATCCAGAAGTCGTTGATAATACGTTAAACACCGCATGCGAGCTCAATCGTCAGGACAGGCTGTGTTTTCACCTTGTGTCTGATCTAACAACATCGATACAGGTGGGGGATCTTGTGAAGGTCTATCGTGAAAGTAATCCTCCGCGCTGGGAAATAATTGAGTTAAAGCAGGGCAAGGTAAACGATTTTCTAAAAAGCATCGTTGCTACTACACAACAGCAGACTAGCGAAGAGGTAGATCGAATCAGCAGTACGCACGGCATGAAAACTGGCGAGCAGCTCAGAAGAATGTTCCGTCAAAAGGAGAGGGAAAAGCAGGTTGAAAGCTTCCGCACTCTTGACAAAGGCGTAGACCCAAAAACCAAGCAAACGATACACTTACATCCCGAAGTGGTAAAAACACAAGATTACACATTCGATCTTAGAAATGCCTGCTTGCATGCAAGCGAAAAAGGTATAGCTCACTTTGAGGTAGATGGGTGCTGTCGTGTTCTCGTGGTGGACGAGAAGACACATGCTTTGCTCGGGCCTTTCGGGCTAGCCCACGCCTTCTATCATCTTCAGCATGCAAGCGCGGAATGCGTACTTATAAGTGAGATGAGAAAGAAGGAAATGGATGCGGTGAGCAAGATATGGCCCTGCATTGACCTGCTGCGCGCAAACCTGCTTGCGATGTGGCCACCGCCGGTGTTTATGTGGCATATGCCTTCCGACATGATTTTTGATATAGTCGCTGGAAGGCTAATCCTTTATGCTCAAATTGATTTTGATAAGCTCTTTCAAGCGGCAAACAAGATGGGTATAGAGCCTGAATGGGTGAAAGATCTAAAGAGTCCGGAACTTGCCGCCCATACACCGATCATACCCGGATCACCCAGAAGCCGAGCAGTTCGGATCAAAATGCCAGCCACTACAGGTGAAGCGGAATGCGATCTGCTGAGTGGATTCTTCGCCAGAGCGGTATTAGAATTTATGAGGCCGAGTCAGTTACTAGACCTTATGGTCAAGCAGCTCTCAATGGTTGCTAACATCACGCAATGACCAGTCGAGCACTTCACGGTGCCTACAGGAGCAGCGCTGGAGCGGCCTTAAATGTTCCGGATGTGCATTGCCGCTCACTGCACCCGAACCGCAGGCCACAACCGCAACCCTGGATGCACGAAATCCTTCCGGTTTTCCGTCATGAGCGGCATCCCGTACTCCAAGGCAGTACTCGCGATGAGCGTGTCAGCCAGCGAGAACGTTTGCCCCTTTCGGGCCCTCTCCGCTTTCAACAAACCTGCGCGCCGCCCCACCGAGGCCGTCACTGGAATGAGCTCGATCCCGAATAAAAACGCCTCCGTCCGGGCTTCCTCCCCGGAACGCATCCCCGCATACACCTCAGCCACATTCACCACGGATGTAGCGAGCTCGATCCCTTTCAACAGCATCTCGGCAAGCTCCTCCCGTCGATGATTCCGGCCGCGCAGCGCATCAATCAGCACTGTTGTATCCAGCAGAACCGTCACAGGCGATCGCCGCTCTCCGTCCTGAGGCTGCGCACCCAGGCTTCCGTCCCGTCCGCAAGCTCCGGATGGTCCTCATCCCTCCACGCCGGTTCGTCGCTCTGGAGAAACGCAAGCAACCTACGCCGCTTTACCTCTTTGGTCGCCGTCTCCACAAGAGACGCATTCCGCCCCCGAGGCCCGACCAGCGCATCGATTTTCCTAACCCGCTCGCCCGGCAGACCAACACGCGCCCGCTTCCTCCGCATACTCACCCTCACCAGCAAGTGTGCCACACGCGCCCACACTCACAAGCTCACTCCACAAACGCCCGGTACACAAACGACCCCAACCACCACCCATCCAAGAACTTATAAGGCGTCTCCCCCGTCGTATAGTGCCCGCAGGGCAGCACCCGCGACTCATGCGTGATCCCCAGCTCCCGGAAGCTCCGCAGCACCTCCAGCGAGTACCGCTCCAAAAACGTCAGGTCATACCGCGCATGCACCACCAGCGTCCGCCGCCCGCGCGCCAGGGCAGTCGCGGCGAACCGCTCCATATAGTGCGCCGGCGAAATCCCCGCCCACAGCGCCCGCAAACGCTCCTGCGTCAGCCCCGCCTCCTCAAACCCAGCCCGGATATGCCGCGTGCTCTGCCCCGTCCACACCACATCTCCAAACGACGTCGAGGCATGATTAAACGCGCAAACCTCCAGCCGCGGGTCATGCGCCGCCGCCAAAAACGCGTAGCACGACCCCAGCGAAGTTCCCAGCACCCCAAACCGCGTATAGCCCTGGTCTGAAAGCCAGTCCAGGCAGCACCGGATATCCACCACCGCCTGCCGCGCCGCCGCCAGCGTCCGCCCGATATTCGCCGACACAGCGTAATCCGACCGCTCCAGCTCCGCCGGCCTCCGGATGTCGTGATACGGCTTCGACAACCGCAGCGCCGACACCCCCATCCGGTTGAACATCGAGCACAGCGCGTTATGCGAGAAAGCATCCGCATTCCACTGCGGCATCACGATCATGGCCTTGCGCGCCTGCTCGCCCGTCTGCGCATCCGCCCGCGCCGGATACCACCGCGCATTCACCAGATCGTTTTCCGGATAAGGCGTCCGCACCGGCGAAGTGAACCGCAAAAACTCCGCCTCCGCAATCTCTCCCCGTTCAGCCCGAGCCTTCAGCTCCGCATCCTGCGCCAAGGTCTCCGGCCGCACATTGGTGGGGAAAAGCGAAGGATGCCGCCGCTCCAACCGGAAATCCCCAGGCCGCGCATACCCAAAAAACCTGTCGCTGTCCCGGACAATCCCTTCGTTCACCTGAAGCATCAGCCGCTCTGCTTCGGCGAAGCTCAATGCAGACAGCACGGGTGCTGAAGCAGGAACCCCCGCCTCGTCCAGGGTGTCCAACCCCGACGGAAGCGCAACCCGCAGCCAATCAAAACCCCACTCTACCGGCCGCACCACCCGGTTCTCATCCCGGGTCGTCAGCTCCGTTTCCCAGCGCCACATCCAGTCCGCATACCGTTTCCCTAGCATCGCTCCCATGGTAGCGTCTCTCCGTCCCCACGCAGCGCACTCACTTCCCGCTCACCCTCCACCGGTACGTAAACTGCAA
This sequence comes from uncultured Acidobacteriaceae bacterium, assembly GCA_964247505.1. Lineage (GTDB taxonomy): Bacteria > Acidobacteriota > Terriglobia > Terriglobales > Acidobacteriaceae > EB88. The sequence continues at coordinate 3,214 of CAXTVG010000094.1, read as the reverse complement.
ATACGCCAGCGTCAAAGGCGCGCCCTTCCCCGTGCTCGTCAGCGCCGTGCCAGAAAAGAAGTGCCCCACGCCGATGTTGAGGACATACGACTTACGCCAAATGTACTTAGCGGACGCGTCGAACCCGGTGCCGATTCCGTCGCCCCGGAACCCGCGCGCGGGTGCCACCTGCAGCACCGCGCCTGTGCCGTTGTAAACCGCATCCCGCGCCGTCGCAAGGTGCAGCGATTCCACCTGGAATAACGCCTGCAAATTGCTGTTCTCCTTGGCGATCGGCGTCGCTGAAAGGTTCAGCCGGTCCTGCTTTATATTTTGAAAGCCGAACAAGTCCACTAAGCCAAACGCATTGTGATTACTCGGATACAGCTGGTCATAGGTGCTCACGCGATTCGCATTCCGAAGCGGATTCCCCGTGGCATAGTCATACTCCCCCTCGATGTGCGGCTGCCACTGCGTCCGGCGCGCCACCCAGCCCCCGCGCACGATCCCCGCGCCTGCATGGATCGAATCGTTGCTGTAACTCCCGCGCTGTAAATCTCCTGTCCCGGAAAGTACGAAGCCATACGGCAGCGCTCCCTCCCAGTACGCCCCAAAGGTTTGCTCCGTTTCGCTTCCAAAGCGGCCCTGCAAGCTCCGCACCCGAGGCAGCGCCCGCACAATTACAAACGGCTCCACCGTAAATGTATTCCGGGGAGGGTTTGCATTCCCTTCCTGGGGGTGAAAGGTAGTGTTTGTACTTACTTTTTCCTCTCCCACCTTGCCCCAACTTAGCTTCCCGACAGCCCCGTGAAACGTAAGTCCGGCGCCGTGCGTGTCCAGGGAAGTCGGGTGCACCTGCACCACGGACGTTGTAAACAGATCGATCCGGTTCGTTCCGCCAATCCGCAAGTCCGCCCCGTCCCAGGTCCGGCTGTTATTCGTCCAGTCGCTCGGCCCGATAACCCGTTCATCCCCAAAGCGGAGTATCTGGCGGCCTACAAACAGATCCGACTTCTTGTAAGAAAAGTCCGCATATGTTTGGAAGAAATCGAATGTGTCCCGCTGGTTTGCCGGGACATCCCGCACCGGCAACCCCAAAGCATGGGTGTCCTGGAATTCAATTTGCCCTTTGAGCCACTTCGCCGGCGCAATCACCACCGCGCTCCGCGCCCGCGTCAACTCGTAAAAACGTCCCTTGCCCGGAACAAGGTTCAGCGCTGTCTGGTCTTCCGTGCGGCTGCGCAGCTCGCCCGTGAAGCTGAGCCAGTGCGGCAGCTCATCCAAATGGAACTCCCGGACAGCGCCCTGATGCTTGGGGTATAACTCTCGCTGCCCTTGCGCTTGAAGCCCAACCGAAAAAAGCGCGGCAGTCGCTCCCATACGAACCCAGCACCCCATAAGCTCCCTAGCTCCTCGACCACCTCGACCACCTCGTAAAAACATAAAGGCAGCCCTCCCGGAGACTGCCTTCTTCGCATCCGCATCTACTCCGGCACGATCACCGCTTCTTTCTTCGGGATTTTGCTCAGGAAGTCCTCGCCCGTCCCAATGTGCTCGTCCACCAGACGCGCCGGCGTGTGCGCCAGCCACTCGGCAAGTGAAATGTCCTGGTACTCCGGCGTAGGAAATACCTCCAGGAACACAAGGTCCGTATCGCCCAGATTTTCAATAAAATGCGGCTTCGATTGCTCGATATACCCCACATCGCCCGCCTGGAAATCCATGGTCCTCGCATGCCCCCCGGCCGTGAACACCGTCATGCGCCCAGTCCCCTTTACGTAGTACTGCCACTCATCCGCGTTCGGATGCCAGTGCAGTTCGCGCAAACCTCCCGGTTTCAGTGTCACGATCGCCACCGCAATATCCGTAGCCGGAAAATTCTTACGATCCACGATTTTTACATCGCCGCCCGCCCGCACCTTGGTCGGTGCCATTTTGCTCGCGAAAAACGCAAAGCTGTCCGGCACAGGCCCAGTCTCCGCGTATACCTGCCGTTTCTCTTCCTCCAGCGGTCGCGGCAGCTCCCGCGGAAAAATAAACAGCTCCTTCTTCGGCACATTCTTAAACGTCGACTCCGGAGTGCCAAAGTTCTTCGCAAGAACGCTCTTCGGCGTGTGGTGCATCCAGTCCGTCAGCAGAAAGGTCTGGAACTCGTTGAAGTTTCCATCGTTAAACACCAGCACAAACTGGCACCCGTCCGGTCCCAATCCTTGAATCGAATGGGGAAACCCGCCCGGAAACAGCCACAGATCTCCCTCGTGTACATCCTCCACAAATGCCCGGCCTTGCGGGTCAACGGCCGTAATCCGCGCGCTCCCGCCCGTCATAAAGGCCCATTCCGACTCCACATGCCAGTGCAGCTCGCGAATCCCACCCGCGATCAGCCGCATCTCCACCCCCGCCATCTGCTTGGAGATCGGCAGGTCGCGCACTGTCACCTGCCGCGTCCATCCGCCCGCCTCCACCCGCCTGTGCGCCAGGGAAAACGGATACTTGAACGGCAGCTGGCCGCCCTCATCCGACTCCGGCGGCCACGCCGAATCGGGGTTCGTCGTTTCCAGCGATGGATTGGTGGGCCCCAGCTGCTGTTCGTTCACGCCCGTGTGCGTGTCGTGGCTCGTGTCCGGCACTTTTGCAGGCGCGGCATCCTGCGCCTTTTGCGCGGCCGAAGCCAACGGCATCGCCGCCGCGGCCGCCAGCACTGCCGAACTCGTACCCAAAAAACGCCGCCGGCTCAGGCTGTCTTTGCTCTCCTGCTCTCCCATCCCGCTTTCTCCCTTGCCGCTGTTTTGTGTTCTTCGCAGCCAACCAAGGCCTTTCGCTCGGGCCTTGTTAACTGGGATGTAAATAGGTCCAGTTCTGTAGTATGGCTTCTCAGCCCTGGTAAGCGGTTAATGCGAACCGTTACGCTATGGCCGCGCCCGCCGCGGCAGGGGAGTTGCAATTCACACTCGGCAGATCCAGAGAATCCAGCTCGCGCGGGAAACGGCCAGGAAGCCGCGCTTCAGGTCTTTTCCTCCACGGCCACCCGCCGGACACGTTCTCCGACGCCGCACACGGCTTCATAGGCAATCCCCCCAAACCATCCCGCCATCTCCCAGGCCCCAATCTCTGCGGCACCCTGCCGTCCCAGCAGCACCACCTCGGCTCCAACCTCCATCGCGGGCAGCGCACTCACATCCACCACCGTCTGGTCCATCGAGATGCGCCCCGCAATCGGCGCTCTTTGTCCTCC
>CAXTVG010000093.1:0-7457 GCA_964247505.1 uncultured Acidobacteriaceae bacterium | reverse complement strand
GCCCTTCCCAAACCCACGGAAAAGTTCCGCCCGATCCGTATCGCAGAGCGCCACAACCTTTCAACAATTAATTGGAAATTCTGCTATTCTCCCTCGCAGTCTTTGGGAGCGACGTTCGACCGCAAGCTCCCTCCCGCCTTCGCACAACACAGTCCAAAACAGCACAGGCCTCGAATTCAACGCTGCATCTCCGCCCTGCCCCGCATTTCGGTCACGGCACACCCTTATTGAGCTAATTCGATCGGCGCAGGAGTTTACCCCGCCGGGTTCGCCGCACCATGGAACAACGCATTCTCAACGGTTGGAAGGAAATCAGCGCGTTTCTCCAGCGAGGCACGCGCACCGCGCAGCGCTGGGAGCTGCTCTTCGGCATGCCCGTGCACCGGCCCGCCAACCGGCGCCGCACCGCCGTCATCGCCTTCTCGGACGAGCTCCACCTTTGGCTCATGCGCAATCGCGCTGCCCTTGACCGCGACCTCGCCGACTCGGACGGCGATGCCTCCCCGTCCCAGCTCTATGAAGCCCTGAACCGCCTGGAAAACGAGTCCAAGGAAATCACGGCCAAGCTTTCCCACCTCCGCCAGCGCCTCAAAGGCAGGCTCGACGCCACCGCGGAAACCCACTCCTAAACACGCTCCTGTCGCGAAGAACGCCCCTCAATTGATACGATTGCATAAAAAAGCCTGGCAAATTGACGGGCTTTTTTTTGTTGGTGGACACCACGGGTGCACAGATTTGGACCTCCGTGGGTACATTCTCCCGAGCTACAGAGCTTCCTCCCAGTCGACTCACAACCCGCCCTCGAGTTGCATCCCCCACTGACCCAAACCTTACACAACCCCACAACAATCAGGACTGCCCTGTCGCTACTCGAGCCTTGGCCCTCGCACCACATGCACCCCACCTTTTCCTCGCGCCTCATGACCTTAGTACGACTTACCAAGGTAATATGCGCCGTTTCTCCAAAATCTTTTGTGAGCGCATTTTATTTCCATAACCCTAGTCAATTCTTCGCGACTCGCGTAACACCTACTTACTCGCGCACAGTTTTACCTTCCAATTTTGACACTCCGCACGCGCTCTCCCACTCTCTCCCTCTCAGGTGCTATTGACGCCTCCAAGCCAGGTCTCCATACTCGTCCAAGTTCATAAACCTTTCCATGCTTAACACTTATACATTTTCCTTCCCCACGAACTTCTGCGTTGATTTCATACAAGAGGTCTTGCCCGCATGCGCTTTCTTACGCAGCAGACATCCTTCCGTCTGCTCCCTGTTCTTTTCGCCGCGACCGCAATCGCTCCATCGCACGCACAGACAGCAAACGCAGCCGCCCAACGCGCCGTTACCGGCGTCCATATCAGCGGCCCATCCATGATTTACTCCGGCCAGTCCGCACAGCTCAAAGCAGTCGCTACTTACTCCGATAACACCACACAAGAGATGACCGCCGCAGCGGCCTGGTCCGCTCTCCAGAACACTGTAGGCACTCTCTCCTCCGGCGTTCTCACCGGCGTCAATCCGGGCGTTGTCTACGCCGAGGCCAACATTAACGGCGTAAAAGCCAGCGCCCCCGTCATGGTTAACGGAAATCACACGGTGCAGATCTACCCGAACATGGCCCCGAGCCAAATTCAAGCTCAGATCAACCAAAGCTCCCCCGGCGACGTGCTCTACTTCAACAGCGGCACGTACCGCCTAGGCCAGCTTAAGCTGCTGCCCGGCCGCACCTACTTCGGTTCGCTTGACGGCCAGGCTGTTCTGTCGGGAACCGGCGGCTATGCCCTGATGAACTTTTCCGGCAGCGGCCTGGTCCTCCAGCACTTTACCTTCGACGGCGGCGGCGTCGCCTTCGCCGGCCCCGTTTCGGGGGTCAACGTCGAATACAACACCTTCCGCAACATCGACGCCCACCCTAACTTCAACAACCAGAACACCACAGAAGCCATCTTCATGGACAACGGCGCTTCTAACTCCGATTTCTCTTACAACACCTTTACTAACATTGGCGGAAGCGTTTTGAACCAGTTTCAAGATCAATGGGTCGCGGGCGGCATGCTCGGCTTCGGATTGTCGAACGTGACCATCGAGCACAATACCTTTGACCATTTCGACGAAGGCATCCATATCTTCTATCGCTTCCTCGATGGAAAGAACGTAAAAATCGACTACAACACCTTCACCAACGGCCACCGCATCGCTATTGAGCAGCAGAACGGGGAGGGCGGCCACGCCCAGGGGCTTGAGGTCGCGTATAACAACGTGAGCAACCCACTCAACCCTTGGGCCCTTACCTATGCGCTTTCCATCGTTCCCGACGGCAGCACAAGCAGCCTGGTGCACGATAACTTCCTCAACGGCAACATGCCCGTCGCCCCGGCCTGTCAGGGTTCAGGCTGCCACTACGGTTATGGCATTGAGTCCTCGGGTCTGGGAACGCAGGTTTATAACAACGTCGTGGTCGGCAACTGGATCAATGGCGTCGCCGTCGGCCACTCCAGCAACGAAAAGGTTCTCAATAACATGCTCTGCGGCCCCGTTATGGCGCAGAAGGGTTATGTGGCCTACGAGGATGGCGCAAACTACGGCGCCACCATTCAGGGCAATACAACCTCCTCAAGCATGACCTGCGGCCAGTAGCTTCTTCGCAGCCCACAGCAGGAGTGCCCCGCGTCTCGATGCCGGCGTGGGCCCTCCTGCACGACGGCGAGAACCGGCGATCACCGCCCTGGAACAGAACACCCCAAAACTCCTCACCACCCCTGCCCCGAAACCTTGTACCCTGTCCCCATGCCCAACCGCCTCCAGCAGCTTTTCGGCACGCAGCCCATCCTCGCGGACGGCGCCATGGGCACTATCCTTTATGACCGCGGCGTTTTTCTCAACCGCTGCTTCGACGAGATCAACCTGTCTGACCCCGCGCTCGTCCGCGCGGTCCACGAGGAATATCTCCAGGCCGGCGCCCAGCTCGTGGAAACCAACACTTTCGGCGCCAACCGCTTTCGCCTCCAGCGCTTCGGCCTTGCCGGCAAGGTATCCGAGATCAATAAAGCCGGCGTAGAGCTCGCCCGCGAAGCCGTCCGCAGCCATAAGGATAAGCAGGCTGCGCATGCCTGGGTCGCCGGCGCCGTCGGCCCTCTCGGCATCCAGCTCGAGCCGCTCGGCAAAGTCTCGCTGGAAGAGGGCCGCCACGCCTTCGCCGAGCAGATCGAGTGCCTCGCCGAGGCTAAAGTCGACCTTCTCATCCTTGAAACCATCTCCTCGCTCGCCGAAGCCGAGCAGGCCCTTGCCGCCGCCCGCGAAGTCGCTCCTCATTTGCCCGTCGTCGCCATGGTCACCGTGGACGAAGAACCCCGCTGCCTGGACGGCACCACCCCGGAGCAAGCCGCCGCCCGCCTCACCGCCTGGGGGGCCGATGCGGTTGGCGTGAACTGCTCGACCGGCCCCGCTGCGGTCCTGTCCGCGGTCGAGTGTATGGCCGCCGCCACCCACCTGCCGCTGTTCGCCATGCCCAACGCCGGCGTACCCCGCTCCGTTGACGGCCGCAACCTGTACCTCTGCTCCCCCGAATACATGGGCAGCTTCGCCCGGAAATTCCTGCGCGCCGGTGTTCAGGTGGTGGGCGGCTGCTGCGGCACTACCCCAGCTCACACCCGCGCCATGCGCTCTTTTCTTCGCGCCGAGGCCGCGCAGAAAACAGCCGAATCCTCGGCCGGCAGCTCCAACAACGGCTCCGCAGCCACCACGTCGAAGCTGAAAGCATCCCAACCAGCCCGGCCTTCCCTTCCCGAGGGAGCCGTGGCCGCGCCGCCGCTCGAAACCCGCTCCACCCTGGGCCGTCTCCTCACCCAAGGCAAGTTCATCACCCTGGTCGAAATCGTCCCTCCGCGCGGCATCGACACCGCCCGCGAGCTCGCCGGGGCCAAACTGCTCGCCGCCCATGGCATCTCCGCCATCAATATCCCCGACTCCCCGCGCGCCTCCGCCCGCATGAGCGCCCAATCGCTCTGCATCCAGATTCAGCAGCAGACCGGACTCGAAACAGTCCTCCACTACACCTGCCGCGACCGCAACATCCTGTCGATCCAGTCCGACCTGCTCGGCGCTTCCTCGATCGGCCTGAAAAACATCCTGTGCCTCACCGGCGATCCGCCCAAGCTCGGCAACTATCCGGACGCGACAGCCGTCTTCGATGTCGACGCCATTGGGCTCACCAATATCGTGCGCCGCCTCAACTGCGGGCTCGATATCGGCGGCAATTCTATCGGCGCTTCAACAGGTTTCACAGTCGCGGTCGCCGCCAACCCCGGCGTCCCCGACCTTGAAAACGAGATCCGCCGCTTCGCCTACAAGGTCGAGGCCGGCGCAGAGTACGCGATTACCCAGCCCGTCTTCGACCTCAATCTGCTGGAAACGTTTTTGCGCCGGGTCGAAGGGTTCCGCATTCCGGTTATCGCCGGCCTTTGGCCCCTCACCTCACTCCGCAATGCTGAGTTCATGCGCAACGATCTCCGCGTCGCCGTTCCGGACGCAATCATGCTCCGCATGGCCGCGGCCGGCGAGAAAAGCCCCGAACACGCCCGCGCCGAAGGCACAGCTATCGCACGCGAAATGCTCGCGGAAGTTCGGCTCATGGTCCAGGGCGTTGCCGCCAGCGCTCCTTTTGGCCGCTACTCGACGGCGGTCGAAGTTCTGGACGCTGTTCTGCCCGCCCGCTCCGAAACTCAGTCAGCGCAGATGACTCCAGTAACGGCCTGAACGCCGTTCCAAGCGGAAGCGCTCGGGTCGGACTGCGGCGCCTCTAGTTTTCGCGCAGTAAGCGAGGCTCTTCCGGAGCGCGCAAGCGCACCAGCCGATCGATGGCGTAGGGCGAGCGCTGGCCGGCGTGGTGGTAATGGCGCACCTGCAACTCCCCGAGCAGTCCGATCGCAAGCATCTGGATTCCGGCGAGGATGAGAATGCCCGCGACCACGAACAGGGGCCCGTGCTGGTCCATGACGTGCTGGTGCGTGAACAGCTTGAGCAGCAGGAGGAAGACCGCCAGGCCGCCGCCGCCCAGCATCGAAAGCGACCCGATGGTGCCGAAAAAATGCAGCGGGCGCGTCATGTACTTGAGCAGGAAGCGGATCGTCAGGAGGTCGAAAAACACGCGAAATGTGCGGCCGATGCCGTAGTGGCTCTTGCCGCGCTCGCGGTTCACATTCTTGATCGGAATCTCACAAATCGAAGCCCCGTACCAGCTGGCCAGCGCGGGGATAAACCGGTGCATCTCCCCATAAAGCGGGACGGCCTGGATGACCTCGCGGCGGTAGGCCTTGAAGGTCGTGCCGAAGTCATGGATGTCGACGCCCGAGAGCTTGGCCATGAGCCAGTTGGCCGCCCGCGAGGGGATGCGGCGCATGACGAAGTTGTCGATGCGCTCCTTGCGCCAGCCGGAGACGACGTCGTAGCCCTCGTCGAGCTTTTCGAGGAAGCTGGGAATTTCGTTGGGGTCGTGCTGCAGGTCGCCGTCCATGGCCAGGATGTACTCGCCCTGCGCGTGGTCGAAGCCGGCGGCGAGCGCAGACGTCTGGCCGAAGTTGCGCCGCAGCTTGACGACCAGCACCCGCGAGTCGACCGCGGCAATCTCTTCGAGCAGCTTGTAGGTGCGGTCGGAAGAGCCGTCGTCGACCAGCACCAGCTCGAACGAATCGGTGACATTTTCCATCACCGCTTTGAGCCGGTCGTACAGGGCGGTGACGTTTTCTTCCTCGTTGTGAAAGGGGACGACGATGGAGTACTTCGGCATGGGCTCTATTTTATACAACGGGAGGGCTACAGCTTGGGGAAGTCCTCGGACTCGGAATAGTCACCGACCATCTGGACAAACACGCGGTCGGTAGTCTGGGCGTCTTCGAGCGCTTGTTCGACGAGGTCCGGCGCGCCGCCTTCCTTGCGGAGCCAGGCGGAAGCGTCGTCACGGTTGGGGGACTCGTGGACGGCCATTTCGCGGTGGTAGTTGGAGCCTTGTTGTTCGGAGATGACGTAGCCGTCGCCTTTTTTCTGGATTTCGAAGTTGCGCAATGCCATGGGTTGATCTCCTATCGTGGTTTTGGATGCGCGAAGCCCGGCTTGACATCGCCGAAGCGCTGCGTCCTTTTGCCCGACAAAAATCGGTAGCTTGTTCTTACGACCTATCCTGCTTTCCTACTTCAACCCTGGCAATGCGTTCTTCATGTTTGAACAGCATTGCATTGATGGTTGTGGTTTGGCGCTCGATGCTGGTGCGTATCGCTTCAAGCTTTCCATCCATCTCTTTCCGCAGGCCGTTCACGTCGTACCGATTCAGCAGGATGCCGAACCCAACTAAGATCAGCGTCCCCCACTGGATTGCATCGTGCATCTTGCTCCTTTCGGGCATTCCGCGCCGTTCCTATATCCATTCTCCCGTTAGCACCTCAGCAGCAATCTGCCCCGCGTGCACGCAGGCAGCCCGGTCCACGTCGTTGTGAGTGACAAAGCGGACGGAGTGCGGCCCCACGGCACCGGCGAGCACGCCCCGGTGCTTGAGCGCGGTGACAACTTCGGAGGCATCGCGCCCATCGCGCAGGTTGAAAATGACAATATTGCTCTGGACGGAGTGAAGGTCCAGCTCGACTTCATCAAGTGCGGCGACCCGCTCAGCCAGGACGCGGGCGTTCGCGTGGTCTTCGTGCAGACGCGCGGGCATTTCTTCAAGCGCGATCAGGCCCGCGGCGGCGACGATGCCGGCCTGGCGCATGCCGCCGCCCAGTGCCTTGCGGACGGAGCGGGCCTTCGCGATAAACTCCGCCGAGCCCACCAGCATAGAACCGATAGGCGCGCACAGGCCTTTGGACAGGCAGAACATGACCGTGTCGAAGCCGCGGGTCAGCTCGCGCACGCTGACGTTTAGGTGCGTTGCGGCGTGGAAAATACGGGCCCCATCGAGGTGGACGGGCAAACCCAGTTCACGGGCACCGGCCCAAATCTCCTCGAAAACCTCAAGGGGCGAAACGATGCCGCCGGCCATGTTGTGGGTGTTCTCGAGCGAAATAAGACCGGGCTGCTGGCGGTAGTAGATTTTGGGCGCGAGCAGGGTTTTGATGTGCTCCCACCGGAAAACCCCGTCCTCGGCGTAAGCCGTGCGCAGCTGGCAGCCGGCGAACTGGGCCACCATCGCCATTTCCCAATCCACCAGGTGGGCGCGGGCCTCGCACAAGACCTCCTGGCCGGGGGTGGTGTGAAGGCGAATGGCGATCTGGTTGCCCATGGTGCCGGTGGGAACGAACAGCCCGGCCTCGCGGCCGAAGATCTCCGCCGCGCGGGCTTCGAGGGCGTTGACGGTCGGGTCTTCACCATAAACGTCGTCGCCCACCTCGGCTTCGGCCATGGCGGCGCGCATGCGCGGGGTGGGGCGGGTTACGGTGTCACTACGCAGGTCGATGGCGGCGACGGGGGT
>CAXTVG010000092.1:6011-7461 GCA_964247505.1 uncultured Acidobacteriaceae bacterium | reverse complement strand
GGCAAAGCGTGGAGGAAATGGGCGTCAAGCAGGGCGACTCGGTCACGGCGCTGATTAAGTCGACCGAGGTGATGATCATGGCGGATTAGCCGTTACTTCCGGCATGTCTCAGAATCGGCCTCGGGGTGCTAGTCTCGGCTGCGACGATCCCAGTTGCGATCGGCATCGAAGGGGCGAGCGCATGCGTTTCTACTCACAGGTGGGGCAAGACAGGTACCTGCTGGACAGTTTCTTTCGCGGCAAACGGGACGGTGTTTTCCTCGATATCGGCGCTTACGACGGCGAAACGTTCTCCAATTCGTTGTTCTTCGAGGAAACAATGGGCTGGACCGGCCTTTGCGTCGAACCCTTGCCGAGCGCCTTTGCAAAGCTGCGCGCGCGGCGCAAATCGATTTGCGAAAACACGGCGCTTGCCGACTACGATGGCCAAGCCGAGTTCATCGACTGCGATGCAGGCATTGACCAGAAAATGCTGAGCGGCCTCAGCAGCCACTTCGACGCCCGGCACCTGCAAAGGCTCAACCATGTCGCGACCACCGCGCAGGCGATCCAGGTGCCGGTCACTCGCCTGGGCTCCCTCCTCGAAAAGCACAGCCTCAACAACATCGATTTCTGCTCCCTGGATACTGAAGGCGCGGAGCTCGCGATCCTTGAAGACCTCGACTTCGAACGCTTCCACATATCCGTGCTCACGGTAGAAAACAACTATGGGGAAACCGCGCTGCCGGACCTTATGGCACGGAAAGGCTACGAGTTCATCGCCCGGCTCGAACAGGATTTCGTTTTCAAGCGGCCCGATGTGCGTCGCTTGCCGCGCACAACGGTGATCTGCTCTGTATGGCAGGGTGACCCGAACCGCTGGGAGCTGCTGAGCGGCCACCAGCAAAACCTGCAGGCGCTCGACGCTCCGGTCGATGCGGTGTACGTGTTCGATGGAGGCGATCAGCCGCCGCCCTGGCTTCTCGGCCGCTCGGTTGCGGTCCGGGAATCCTTGACCATGTACCAGGCTTGGAACATCGCGCTTTCCATGGTGCAAACGCCGCTCGTCATGAACCTCAACCTGGACGACCGGCTCGCGCCGGATGCCGTCGGGCTCATGGAAGTCGCGCTCCTGCGGGAAAACGCAGCTGCCGTGGGCGGCGAGTGGAACATCCGCTACACCCAGGCCGAAACGGACGCGGTCGAGCCGGCCTACCCGGCGCAAGCGCTGCCGTTTGCGGATGACTGGCCCCCGGCCAGCGGTACGCGCACGCGCCTTGGCAGCGGTTCGGGCGACCGCGGCACCTTCGGCCCCGGCGTGATGTGGCGCATGGACGCGCACTTAAAGCTGCCCCGCTACCCGTATCGTATGGAGGAAGGCACACTGCTGCGCGACCTGGGCGATGTGGCTTGGTGGACGCTGCTGAGGGACAAGTTGGGCCAGAAGATCGCGCGGCTGCCCATGGTCATC
>CAXTVG010000092.1:0-5947 GCA_964247505.1 uncultured Acidobacteriaceae bacterium | reverse complement strand
ACCCCGCTGAACAAGCTGAGTTTCGGCCCAAAAAAATCGACGAAATGGCGCTTCTGCAAAGCGATGTTCAGCTTTCTCTCCTGTGAACGGAGGCCGCCATCCCGCAAAGCCCCTGCGTTAAACTGAAACAGGAGCGATTCCATGGCCGAAGCAGTCGCAACACCCGAGGTTTTAGAAGGCACCGAAGCAGCGAAACAGCAGGCGCGGGGCGGGGAAAAGCCGGTCCGGCGCCAGATCGTCGGCTTTACCTTCTACAAGGTCCAGCCTGACTGGCGGCGCTTGCCGGCAGCGGAGCGCGCGGAGCACAAGCGGCTGTTCGCCGAGACCGTCCAGCGCTGGAACCAGCCCGGGCGCATGCTTTCGCTGTCCTACTCAACCGTAGGGCTGCGCGGCGACTGCGACATGTGCCTGTGGACCATCTGCTACTCGGTCGACGACCTGAACCAGATGCGCGCCGATCTGCTTGCGTCCCCGCTCGGCGGTTACCTCGAAACCGCCCACAGCTTTCTCTCGATGACCAAGCGCTCGCAGTACCTCATCGGCCACGAGCACGAGGGCCAGGCCGACTCGCGCGGGTTTCTGCGCCCCGGCGGCCAGCGCTACATCTTTATCTACCCGTTCTGGAAAACCCGCGCCTGGTACCTTCTGCCCATCGAGGAGCGCCAGCGCCTGATGAACGAGCACATCCGCGTCGGCCACGAGTTCCCGCGCGTCAAGCTCAACACGACCTACTCCTTCGGCATCGACGACCAGGAGTTCGTGGTGGCCTTTGAGACCAACTACCCCGAGGACTTTCTCGATCTGGTCCAGCGTCTCAGGGAAACCGAGGCGAGCGCCTACACGCTCAAGGACACGCCCATTTTCACCTGCATTCGCATGACCCCCGAAGACATGCTGGACCGCCTGGGCTGACTCACTGCAGGTGCGAGAATAAGGGAGTGAGCGCGCCTCTTCCTTTTGTCGACCTCCAGGCCCAGTACCGCGAGCTGAAATCGCAGATCGACGCCCGCATCCACGCTGTGCTCGACCACGGCCAATACATCCTCGGTCCCGAAGTGGGCGAGCTGGAAACACGGCTCGCCGCCCGGACAGGCGTCCGGCACTGCATCTCCTGCGCCAGCGGCACCGACGCGCTTCTGCTCGCGCTGATGGCCCTCGGCATCGGCCCCGGCGACGAGGTCATCACCTCACCCTTCACGTTTTTCGCGACCGGCGAAGTGATCGCCCTGCTTGGCGCAATCCCCGTGCTCGTCGACATCGACCCGCAAACCTGGAACATCGACCCGGCACTCCTCGAAGCGGCGATCACGCCCCGTACCCGCGCCCTCATGCCGGTTTCCCTCTACGGCCAGCCAGCCGAAATGGACGCGATTAACGCGATTGCCGCCGCTCACAGCCTGCCCGTGATCGAAGACGCCGCCCAAAGTTTCGGCGCGGTGTACAAGGGCCGGCACTCGGGCGGCCTCAGCACCGTCGGCTGCACAAGTTTTTTCCCATCAAAGCCTCTGGGCTGCTATGGCGACGGTGGCGCCTGCTTCACCAATGACGACGGGCTCGCCCTCAAAATGCGCCAGCTGCGCAACCACGGCCAGGAAGCGCGCTACCGCCACAGCGCCATCGGCATCAACGGACGGCTCGACACGCTGCAGGCCGCGGTCCTGCTCGCCAAGCTCGACGTATTCGACCGCGAGTTGATCGCCCGCGGCGAGAACGCGAACAGCTACAGCGGGGCGCTCCTTAGGCTCGAGAAACAGGGCAAACTGCGCCTTCCGGTTTTCAAGCCCGACCGCACCAGCGCTTGGGCCCAATACACCATCGAGGTGGACAACCGTGACACAGTCGCGCGCCTCCTGGCCGAGGCGGGTGTGCCCTCCGCGGTACACTACCCGGTCCCCATGCAGGAGCAGCCTGTGTTCACGGGCGGGGGACTGCGCGTCGCCAGTGGCGCTCTGCCTCACACGCAAGCCGCATGCCGCCGTGTGCTGAGCCTTCCCATGCACCCATATCTCGGCCGCGCCGCCATCGAGCGTATTGTGCGGGCCGTGGAAGCTGCGCTCGCTTCGGTGTAGCGCGAGCGGCCAAGGTGTTGAGACAAGCGGTTGTTTTCGCCCTGCCTGCTGGACGGCGTACATAGGCGCCGTCCCCGCCCAGGGTCGAACAAGGGCCCTTCACGGAACATTGGCGCAATTCGGGTCACCTCCTAAACCTGTGAAAACATGAGGCTTATCGAGTACCACCAAACTTTGGTGAGACTCTGCATAGTAAAGACCTTGCCAGAATGCCCTCGGAAAGGGTAGTTTTCTTCTGCGGTGGATCGAGCGCGCGTTCAATTCCGCCAGCGAGGACAAACGATAGATGAAACACACAAACAAGATCCGAATCTTTTCAGAGGCAGCAGTACGACGCACACGCTTTGCAGCAGGGGTAGCAGTGGTGACCGGGTGCATGCTGCTCCCGGCCGCTCCCTATGCGGCAGCACAAAACAGCACGGCCACCATCGTCGGCACGGTAACGGACAACACCGGCGCCTCAATCCCGAACGCCACGGTCACCCTGACCAACAACGGGACGGGCGAGAAGCGCACCGCGCAAAGCACCGGTTCCGGCGACTATTCCTTCGGCGAACTGAAGCCGGGCACCTACACGGTTGAAGTGAAGGAAACCGGTTTTAAGACCTTTGTTGTGCCGTCGTTCACGGTAGCCGCGGCCGACCGCGCCCGTGAGGACGCGAAACTCGAGGTCGGCTCCGAAGCGCAAACCGTCCAGGTGACCGCGCAAACGCCCGCTCTGCAGACCGACACCTCCAACATCTCGAACACCGTGACGGACCAGGCCGTGCAGTCGCTGCCCTTGAGCGGACGCAACTACATCAACCTGGTGCAGATCACGCCCGGCGCGAACGAAGGCCCCGGCAACGGCCTGACCTCGGGCGCGCGCCCTGACGACCGCCGGCAAACCTCCGCCGTGGTCGCCAACGGCCAGTCGGAAATCCTGAACAACCAGACCATCGACGGCCTCGACAATAATGAACGCATCATCGGCGGCATCGGCGTGCGGCCCTCGATCGAGTCGATCCGCGAAATCAACGTCCAAACCAACAACTACACGGCGGAAGTCGGGCGCACCGGCGGCGCGGTCATTAACATCATCACCAAGTCGGGCTCGAACGCCCTTCATGGCTCGGCGTATGAATTTTTTGAGAACGACGTCCTGAACGCCAACCCGTACCAGTTTGGCGCAAAGCAGGCCAACGGTACGCCGCTGCCCAAGCCAAAGCTCCGCCAGAACCAGTTCGGCGGCTCGCTCGGTGGCCCGATCAAGAAGGATAAGCTGTTTTTCTTCGCCGACTACGAGGGACTGCGGCAGGTCACCGGTTTGAATCCGCAGCAGTTCCAGACTTTTCTGCCTTCGCAATACGCCGACCTCCACAGCGGCGACCCCGCGCGGATCGCAGCCTTGGCCCATCTCGCGCCGGGGCAGCAGATCGACCCGGCCGGCCTGAACGTGGCGCTGCTGTACCCTCTCGCGAATACCGCCTTCAATCCCAAGAGCCCGAACTCTCAGGGCTTCACAGGCTCGCCGGTGACGACGCGGAACTCGGACACGTATGACGGGCGTTTGGACTGGCAGATCGATCAGAAAGACCTGCTCTTCGGGCGCTACAGCCGGAACAGCGTTCCCTCGAATTTCCCGGGTCTGTTCCCGGCGGCAAGCGCGGGCGGGCTGAACAACATCCAGCCCGGCGGCGCTATTTTCAACTTCTACGGCGCGGCGAACGACGCGGCGCAGAACGCGCAGATCAACTTCGTCCGCACCATCAGCCCGACCGTGGTGCTCCAGCTTGCCTTCGGGTACACGCGCGTCAATAACCAATCGCTGCCCCTGAACTATGGCGTGAATGTTTCCGCGGCGCTGGGGATTCCGGGCGTCAACCTGGGCGACCCGGTAACCTCGGGCCTGACGCCGATCGGCGTATCCGGTTACAACGACATCGGCGATGGCGCATTCATCCCGATCGTCGACGTCGACAACACCTTCCAGGAGAATGGCTCGCTTACCATTACCCGCGGCAAGCACAACATCAAGCTGGGCGGAGCGCTGATTCGCCGTCAAGCGACAAACGTCCAGAACAATTACGGGATCGGCAACTACAACTTCAATCCACTCGGCGGCGACGCGACCGGCTTGGCCGCGCTGCTGCAAGGCACTTTCACCAACGTGCAGCGCTCCAACTCCCTCGTCCCGCCGCACTACCGTATGTGGGAGCCGAGCGGCTTTGTGCAGGACGACTGGCACGCGGCCTCAAACCTGACCCTCAACCTTGGCCTGCGCTATGAGGTGCTGACGCCGTTCACCGAGGTCAAGAACGCGCTGACCAACTTCGACCCCACCACCGGCACCCTGATGATCGCAAACCAGAATGGGATCAACAGCTACGCCGGCCTGAACCCGACCTGGAGCAACGTCGGGCCCCGCATCGGCTTCGCGCTTACGCCGGCACCGGGCACCGTGCTCCGCGGCGGCTTCGGTATGTCGTACTTCCAGGGCAACTATACCTCCAACAGCTCGGAAAAAGCCCAGCCGTACGTTTCCGACTACCAGTGCAACAATGGCAGCTGCTTGGTCAACCCAACCACCGGGGTTGCGCCGACGCGGCTTTCCGACGGGCTCCCCGCGCCCGCGCCGTCCGACGCCGCTCACCCGACGGGGTCCATCAACGACGTGATGAACAAGGGTTTCCGGACCTCCTACCTCGAACAGTTCAACCTGGGCGTGGAAAAGAGCTTCGGAGCCAATGTGCTCGCGGTCACCTACGTGGGCGAGCTGGGCCGCCATCTGGCCCAGATCACCAACGACCAGAATGCGCCCGGGTTGATCTCAAACACCAACCTCGAAGCCCTGGCCCGCCAGAACGAGGTTTCGACTTCAACGCAGTACAACAACCTGCGCCCGTACAAGAACTTCCCGCAGCTGGCCGGCGTCACGCAGATCGGGCAGTTCACCAGCACCGGGGCTTCGTCCTACCACGCGCTGCAGGTTTCGCTGACGCGCCGTGCCACGGCCGGGCTCACGCTGGGAGCCAACTACACCTACGCGCACAACCTGGACAACGTACTGAGCTACAGCAACGAGGTGAACGACGGCTACGGCACCGTTCCCGCGCTGCTCAGCTCGCTTGAGTACGGCAACAGCGATCTGGACCTGCGCAACCGGCTGAACTTCACGGCCGACTACGCGCTTCCGTTCGGCAAGAACCTGACCGGGATCAAGGCCATTGTCGGCAAGGGCTGGGAGGCGAACACCCTTCTGGTTTGGCAGAGCGGCCTTCCGTTCACGGTGCTTGAGAACAACGGCGTAACCAGCACCAACAACGCATCGCAAAACACCACCCGGCCCAACCAGCTCCGTAAAGCGAGCATGGGCGGGGGAAGCATCGGGAACTTCTTCGACACCACTGCCTTCCAGCCCCAGGCTTCCGGCACGCTGGGCAACGAGGCGAGAAACTCCATGTTCGGACCGCACTACCGGCACGTGGACTTCTCGGTGTTTAAGCAGTTCCCCATCTACCGCGAGTCCACGCTTGAGTTCCGCGCGGAAGCGTTCAACATCATCAACACCACCAACTTCGCCAATCCAAACGCCACGCTGCAGGTTGCTTCTAACCAGCTGAATGTGACGGATTACCCGAACAGCGGCGTCACCCCAAATGCGGACGGTACGATCACGGTTCCCGGCGATGCGTACACGGTGCAAGGCAGCACGTTCGGGCAGATCACCGCTCCTTCGGCCAACTACAACCCACGGCAGATTCAGTTCGCGCTGAAGTACCAGTTCTAACTGAGTCCACAACCCAAAACGCCCGGCGAGCGATCGCCGGGCGTTTTGCTTTCCGGCAGAAAAGATCAGCGCAGTCCGTCGAGAATTGACCCAACAATGCCGCCCACCG
>CAXTVG010000091.1:0-7512 GCA_964247505.1 uncultured Acidobacteriaceae bacterium | reverse complement strand
AGCACCAGCTCCACAATGCGCGACCGGCTTTCCGTGATCCGCGTTTCGCCCCGCACCAGTTCGCCTGTTTCCATGCGGGCGGCCAAGGTTACGTTGGCGTTGGTCGCCGGGTAGATGCGCCCGCGGGTCGCCAAGACCTCCGCGGCCAGCTTGACCGCTTGCGCGAAGTCGCCCGTCATTTCCTGAAGCGCGGCGACAAACAGGTTGCCGAACGCGTGGCCTTCGAGCTCCCCGCCCGCGCGGAACCGGTGCCGGAACAGCTGCGACAGGAGTTGCTCATCTTCGCTGAGCGCGACCATACAGTTGCGCAGGTCGCCGGGCGGCAGCATTTTGAAGTCCTTGCGCAGGCGCCCCGAGGAGCCGCCGTCGTCGGTCACCGTGACCACCGCAGCCAGCTCGCCGATCAGAGTTTCGGGCGTTGGGGCCAGGCCCATGGAAGCGGAGGTGGACGCGGTGAAGTGCTTTAAGCCGCGCAGGAGCGTGCTCAGTCCCGTGCCGCCGCCCATGGCGACCACGCGCAGCGGTTTTCGGTGGGGGGCGGTTTGTGCGGAAAAGCTCATGCGAGAAAAGGCAAGCTTGACGCCCGCCCTTGGCCTACATTGCTTCCGGGTAGAGCAGCTCGGTGAAGCGCGGATCGTCGGCCATCGGCCGGAAGTCCGCGTCGCTGCGCGCCTGGACGCGGCTGAAGGGGTTCAGCTCGATGGCGCGCTCCAAGTGGTGCAGACACGCCTCGGACTGCCCGGTGATGCCATGGAGCATAGCCATGCCGTAGTGGGCGTAGTCGGCCCGCTCGTCGTACTCGAGAATGGCCTGGAGGTGCTCGCGCGCTTCATCGTAGTCGTTGTTATGAATGCATACGATGGCATAGTCGTATTGCTCGGCAGGGGTGTTGAACTCAAGGCGTCTTTCCTGCTGCCGAAGCTGCCGTTCGCAGGCTTGGGCATAGACGCGCGCCCGCTCGCGCACCTCCGGTGGCGCAGTGCTGTCGAGCGATACAAAGCTCTCGAGCGCTTCCCGGAAGTTGCCCATCTGCATCTCCTGAACCGCATTGGAGTAGGCATCCAGGGCTTGTCGTTGTGCATTGCTGGTAAACGGGTGGATTCGAGCGGCCAGCGTCGTGGGTGTAGCAGAGGGATTGGGCATGCGGGCCTTTATGTCTCCGTGCGGTTACGGGTCCGCCGGCGCGCAGAGGCAGCGGAACGGGGCCCGGTTGCCTCGTTTTATACCCATGCGCGGGCGCGCAGTCAAATTACTTCCGTGAGCCGCGATAGGAGTGGTAGACGGAGGGGTTCATGTTCGGGTCGTTGTACATCTTGAGCTGCCGGTACACTTTGAAGCTGCGTTCGGAGGCCAGAACCCGCCGCCACAGCCGTTCCAGCGCGTTTTCGAGATCCGCGCGCTGCTCCACGAGCATCCCCAGCCGCTCGCGGTTGCGTTCCGCGTGGCCGCCCGGAGCGCCGGGCCGCTGTACCTCTTCGCGCGTGTGGTGCAGCTTGAGGGCCAGGATCGACAGCCGATCGATCATCAGCCCCGGGCTTTCCGAAGCCAGCTCCGCTTCCGGGTGCGGCAGCCGGTGGGGCGCGAGCAAAGCGAGCAGCAGCCGGTCGCAGCTCTCGGCCAGGTCGTTGCGCCGCTGGTTCACCGTGTCGATCGCGCGTTTGACTCGGGCCAGCTCCGCATCCGGGATCGCCGGCGCGCGCGCTGCGTCTTCCAGGTGCCACAACTCAAAATTGGTCCGGTGCTGCTGGTGGATCAGCGCTTCAAGCTCGCTCACCGCCGGCGGCTCGGCCTGTTCATCCTCGTGCCACAGCCGCGTGGCATAGTCGTGGAGCGTCGCAATGGCGGGCAGAGGAGGAAGCGGCATGGTCGCAAGGGGCGTGCAGCGCTTAGAATAAGGCGGGTTCGCCCAAGTGGCAATGCGCGCCGACGCACCCAAGAGCCCGCAAGGAGAATGCCGTGCCCGAAACACCTGCCCTGACCCCCCATCGCCGCTTTAACCCCCTGCGCGGGGACTGGGTGCTCGTTTCCCCCCAGCGCACCCAGCGGCCCTGGCAGGGCGAGATCGGCGAGGCCGGTGCGTTCAGCGACGTTCACTACGATCCCAAGTGCTACCTGTGCCCCGGAAACCCGCGCGCGGGCGGCGAGCACACGCCGAAATACGAGCACGTCTACGTGTTCGACAACGACTATCCGGCGCTGCTGCCGACCGGGCCGGACACCATGCCCACGCCCTCGCCCCTGCTCCGCGCCGAGCCCGAGCACGGCCGCTGCCGCGTGCTCTGCTTCCACCCCGACCACTCGCTCACCCTGGCTCGCATGGAGCGCGCGGACGTCGAGCGCGTGGTCGACGCGTGGGTGGAGCAGGAAGCGGCATTGAGCGCCGACCCCGCGATCAGCTACGTCCAGATTTTCGAGAACCGCGGTGCCATGATGGGTGCGAGCAACCCCCATCCGCACTGCCAGATTTGGGCCACCGGCCACATTCCCGACGAGCCGGCCGCCGAAGCCCAAGCCCAGGCCGCGTATTTCCGCGAGCACAGCCGCCCGCTGCTGGCCGACTACGCCGCCCTGGAAGCGAGCGAGAAGACACGCGTCGTTTGCGAAAACGACAGCTTTCTCGTCGTAGTCCCCTGGTGGGCCGTTTGGCCGTTTGAAACCCTGATTCTGCTCCGCGAACCCAAAACCGCCTTGCGCGAGTTCTCACCCGCCCAGCGTGCAGGCCTGGCCGACATCCTCGGACAGCTCACCGTGCGCTATGACAACCTGTTTGAAACCAGCTTCCCGTACACCATGGGCTTCCATGGTGCGCCCTGCGACGGGCAGGAGCATCCCGGCTTCACCTGGCATGGGCACTTCTACCCGCCGCTGCTGCGCTCCGCCACGGTGAAAAAGTTCATGGTGGGCTTTGAAATGCTCGGCATGCCCCAGCGCGACATCACCGCGGAAGGCGCCGCGGAGCGACTCCGGACGGTATCCCCGGTGCATTTCACTCGCCGGTAGGGTCTCGCTTTGAAGACCTGGGGCACACAGCCCTGGGAGCGCCAAACCCAGAGCGCCTCAACCCTGATCGAATGAAACGCGCCTGCCCGCGCTCCAACGCTGCGGTCGAGCGCAGCCTTGCATCAAAAGGCTAGCTTGCTTGAAAGGACCTCCGTGGAAGTCGCCCTGCCTTTCCTGGCGCATATGGCTTTTCTGATGGTCGGCCTGGGCAGCATTGCCCTTGCTATCGCCCTGCTCACGCGTTCCGCAGGAGTGAAGCAATACATCATGGCGCCGGCGCTGCTCGCCTTCGGCATCTGGTTGCTGCACAGCGCCGTCGTTCGGCTTTAGTGCGCCGGGGCCGCTGTGCCCCCGCCGCGGCCCGCCTTGGGGTCGTTTCGATCCAGAACGAAGCTCATGACCACCATCACGATGGAGGCATAGCCCAGCAGCCAGTACACGTCGACGTAGGACAGGATTCCCGCTTGATTCCCGAGCGCGGTATAGATCTGCTGCTGCGCGCCCGACGCCGCGTTTGCCGGGCCCACCGTGGCCGTGACCGCGTTCTGATACTGGCCGAGCGACTGCTGATAATTCATGCCTGAAGACGAAATGTGCTTCAGCATCGCGGTGCGGTGGAACTGCTGCGACTCGGTGACAAACGCATTCGTGAGCGAAATCAGCACACTGCCGCCCAGGTTGCGCATGAAGTTGATCAAACCGGAAACCTGGTTGTTCAGCTCCCGCGGCACGTTGAAGTAAGCCGCGGTCGTGATGGAGATAAACACGAAGGGTATCCCCACGATCTGGACGACCCGCATGATGGAAAGGTGGAAAAAGTCCAATCCCAGACTCAGGTTGTAACCGGACCACATAAATCCGACCGCGAAGCACATATACCCGAACGCGATCAGGCTGCGTGCGGGAAACCTGCTGAGCAACTGTCCGGACACAGGCAGGAGGGCCATGACGGTGAACCCGCCTGCCATCAGTGAGAGCCCCGCCAGGGTAGGCGTGTAATTGAAAAAAGACTGGAGCATCTGCGGCTGCAGCACCGTCGCGGCGTTCAGGATACCGCCCACCGCCAGCATGAGCAGGGCGCAGAGCGCGAAGTTCTTAAACTTAAACAGCTTGACCTGGATGAGCGGATTTTTCGCGGTCCATTCGCGCCAGATCAGCAGGATAAAGGACACAACGAAAGAGCCGAAAAACCACCGGATTTTGGTCGACCCGAACCAGTCCCACTCCTCGCCCTTGTCCATGGCGACTTCCAGGGTGCCCATCGACAAGCCCAGAAGACCGAACCCCCAATAATCCACGCGCTTGAAATTACCGAGATCGTGCTTGATCCAAGGCGGGTCGTCCACCACTCGATTCACCAGGAAGAGCGCAAGGACACCAATCGGCAGATTGATGAAAAAAATCCAGTTCCAGCTGTAGTTAAAGGTGATCCAGCCGCCGATGGTGGGCCCGATGGAAGGCGCAAACACAGCGACAAGCCCGTAAAGCGAGAAGGCCAGCGCGCGCTTCGACGGCTCAAACGAATCGGCCATGATCGCTTGCGCGATCGGCTGCAACCCGCCGCCGCCAGCGCCTTGAATAACCCGAAACAGAAGAAGCATCGGTAGGGAAGGCGCTATGCCGCAAAGCAGCGACGAAACGGTGAAAATCACGAGGCACAGCATGAAGTAGTTCTTGCGCCCGACGACGCTGGAGGCCCAGCCGCCGATCGGCAGCACGATCGCGTTCGAAACCAGGTAGGTGGTTAGAACCCACTCCGCCTGGTCCTGGCTCGCCGCCAAGCCGCCCGCGATGTACGGCAGGGCGACGTTGGCGATGGAGGTATCGAGCACCTCCATGAACGCGGCCAGCGCGACCACTGCGGCGATCACCCAGGGGTTGACTTTCGGCTTCCACTCAGATTCTGCCATTCTTCAACCAGCGCTCCCGCAGAAAATTGCAACCGGCGAAGCCCTGCAGCCTACCTTCCGGTTTCGCGAAGCCGCACAGAACGGCTTTTCGCTTCGATGCAGAAGGATGGCACAAAAATCGCCCTCCACGCTGTAACGGGGAAAACACTGGTGAGCTCGCTGGGGCTCGAACCCAGGACCCATGCATTAAAAGTGCATTGCTCTACCAACTGAGCTACGAGCTCACATCCACAAGGGCCAGCTCTAAAACTACCATAGCGGGCGGGCTGCTTACGGTCGTCTTCCCTTGTTCATCGGGACTACCTGGATGGTGGTGTCACGCATTTCGTTGAGGAAGTCGTTGATCACCGAGCCGCGCAGCAGCAAATCGAGCCGCGAGCGCGCTGCCTGGCCGAAAACCACGTGCGAAATCGACTCCCGTTTGGCGAACTCGATCAGTGCCCGGCCCACGTTTTTTTCCTCGAGCGTGACCGTGTGCGCGCCCAGGCTTTTGGCCAGCTGGCGGTACTCTTGCAGCCGCGCCATGGATTCGGGGTCGTCTGGGCGGTGCCCGCGCGCTCCCTCGACGTACACGGCATACCAGTTGGTTGCCAGGCGCCCGGCGATGCGAGCCCCGGTGCGGATCAGCCGCTCGGTCCCAGGCCGGTGGCTCAGGCACACCATTACTTTCTCCGGCACCGGCGCCTGCTCCAGGCCCTGGGCGCGCCGGTATTCCGACGCCGCCACGCTTACCTGCTCGGCGGTGGTCCGCAGCGCCAGCTCCCGCAGCAGGGTCAGGTTGCCCTTGCGGAAGAAGTTTGCGAGCGCCGGCTCGACCTGCTCCGGCCGGTAGATTTTGCCCGCCCGCAAACGGCTCCGCAGCTCGTCGATGGGGATATCGACGTTCACCACCTCGTCCGCCCGGCGGAGAAAGCTGTCCGGGACCGTTTCCCGAATCTGCGTGTTGGCCGAGCGCGCCACCGCGTCGATCAGCGTTTCCAGGTGCTGCACGTTGACCGCGGTTTCCACGTTGATGCCCGCGTCCAGGAGCTCCATCACATCCTCATACCGCTTGCGGTTGCGCGAGCCGGGCACGTTGGTGTGGGGCAGCTCGTCCACCAGCACCGTGTGCGGCCGGCGCGCAAGAATGGCTGGGAGGTCCATCTCCTCGAGCGACACGGAGCGGTACTGGATCTGCTTGCGCGGAACGACCTCCAGGCCGTCGATCAGTGCCGCGGTTTCCGCGCGTCCGTGCGGCTCGATGAAGCCGATCACCACGTCCACGCCCGCCCGCAGCAGCTCGTGCGCGTGCTCCAGCATGGTGTAGGTTTTGCCTACGCCCGGCGCCGCGCCGATGTACACGCGCAAACGGGCCGACGGAGTTTCCGCGGGTTTGGTGAGCTCGGCCATTCCTCAGCCCGCCTCGACCGGATGGCGGGAGGCGACAACCGCCGCCGCGGGCAGGGAAAAGGTAAACGTAGAGCCCGCGCCTACCCGGCTTTCCACTGAAATCTGCCCACCCTGCGCCTCCACCAGCCGCCGGACCAGCGCCAAACCCAGCCCGGTTCCGCCGGACGAGCCCGAGTTGAACCGCCCAAAAATCGTGTCCAGCCGCTCCGGCTCGATCCCCCGGCCGGTGTCCGCGACGCTGAACTGGACTGTGTTCTTCCCCTCCGTGGCCTTGAGCCGTACCTGACCGCCGCTCGGGGTGTTCCCGATCGCATTGCTCAGGAGGTTCTCGAAAATCGACCGCAGCGCCCGCCGGTCCGCTTCCACACGCTGCAGGTCGGGGTAGGCTTCTACCTCCACCCCCACGGCGCGCGCAGCGGCCGCCACACGCACGTTAGCCTGCGCTTCCCGCAGCACGTCCAGCGGTCGCAGCTGGTCCAAACGAAGGGCCCTGCGTCCAGAGTCCAGCTCCGCCACCGCGAACAGGTCCGCCATCAGGTCGTCCATGCGCTGCGCCTCGTCCTGCGCCCCTTCCACCACGTCGGCCTGCAAGGGCTTGAGCTCGCCCGCGTAGCCCCGCGCCAGCGCGTGAATGGCCACCCGGAGCTTTTCAAGCGGATCGCGGAGTTTTTGCGAGGCAATGGCCAGAAAACGCGTCTTAAACCGGTCCAAAGCCTGCAGCTCCGTGACATCCTCCAGCACCGTCACCGCGCCGAGCAGGTGCCCTTCGTTATCGCGCATGGGCGTGGTGCGGAGCCGGTAGTTGCTGTCCCGCCCGCCAACCCGCACCGGGGCCATGGCCGACTCGCCCTCGCCGCCGACGGTGCGCTGAAACGCCACCGCGGTCTGGATCGCACTCTTGATGGCTGTGACAATCTGCTCCCCGCCCGGCATGGAGCTGAGCGCCCCCCGTCCGGCCGCCTCGCCCAGCACCGCCCGCGCCGCCTTATTCAGCTTTAGAATCTGCCCGCGACCATCGGTGACGATGACCGGTTCAAAGAGCGATTGGACCACCGCGTCCGACAGTTGCAGCTCCATCTCGCGGCGCCCGCTTTCCGTCTCGCGCAGATCACGCAGCCGGACAGCCATGCGGTTGAACTCCGCCGCCAACGCCCCCAGCTCGTCATGCCGGGGCCAGTCGATGCGCGCCTGCGCGTCGCCCTGACCCATGCGC
>CAXTVG010000090.1:0-7558 GCA_964247505.1 uncultured Acidobacteriaceae bacterium | reverse complement strand
ACCGGATCCATGCCGTCATGCGGCTGATCGCGCTGGTGTACCTCGGGATCGGGCTTTATGTCTTGTTTCGACGGTGGACGGCGCCGCACGCAACGCAGTTTTATGCATTTTGCCTGCTTTCGTTCGTTATGTATGCCTGCTTGTATACGGGCAAGTTCGACGTGCTCGATCAGTGGATTTACTGGACCAACATCGTCGCCGGCGCAGTGCAGCCAGCCCTGTTCCTGCATTTTGCCCTGGGGTTTGGGGGCTCGCGGGAGCGGCGCAGACCGTTTTTGCTGGGTGCAATCTATGCACCGGCGGCGCTGGTCATTGGATTGCAGGTTTACGCCATCGAGCGCTGGCAGGCGACCGAGCTGCTGGCGCATCGTTTGGACCAGACCGCCATGGCGTATTTGGACCTGTTTTACATTTTGGCGACGGTGAGCTTCGCGCTCCAGTACCGGCGAGTCGCCAAGGATGCGGGGCAGGTGCTTCGCCGCCAGCAGCTGAAGTGGCTTACGCGGGGTTCGGTGCTCAGCGTGGTCCCGTTTTCGCTGCTGTATGTTCTGCCCTATTTGCTGGACTGGGACACGCCCGAGCCGGTCCGCGATATCGCGATTTTGTCGCTCGTGATCCTGCCGCTGTTTTTCGCGTGGGCCATTGTGCGTTACCGGCTCATGGACGTGGACCTGATCTTCAAGCGCGGCGTGACCTATACGCTGGCCACTGCGTCCCTGGTAGGGCTGTACTTTGTGCTGGTCGCCGTCACGGCGGATCTGGTGCACACGCGCCTGCCCAGCGCCGGAGTTTACGGCCTGCTCGCGGCCATTATTGTCACCTCCGCGCTGTTTGACCCGGTCAAGCGCGCGATCCAGAACCGGGTGGACCGGCTGTTCGACCGCAAGCGCTACGACTACCGGCAAACCCTGATCGAGTTTGGGCGGGGGCTGGGCACACAGACCGAGTTGGGCCCCCTGCTCCACTCCATCACCAGCCGCCTGTCGGAAACGCTCTCTGTCGCGCGGGTCGCTGTGTTTCTGCTGGAGCCGGAAGGAGGCTTCCGGCTGGCTGCGGCGCATGGACTGCCGCCAGCGCCCACGGGCTTCGCGCTTGGTTTTCTCGACTTCGACCGCCGGGGGGCCGGGACGCATGTTTTCCTCGAAAACCCGCAGGGCGCGCTGCACCTGCCCGAAGGCGAGCGCCGCACCGCTGCCGCGCTCGATCTGCACTACTACCTGCCCTGCCGGGTGCAGGACCGTACTACAGCGGTCATTGGGCTAGGTCGCACGACGCGCGGCGACTTCCTGTCGAGCGAGGACGTGGAGTTGCTTGAGTCGCTCGCCGGCTACGTCGGGATCGCGATCCAGAACGCGACTCTGTACGCGAGTCTCCAGAGCAAGATCGCGGAGTTCGAACGGCTCAAGGAATTCAACGAGAACATCGTCGAGTCCACCAACGTCGGGATTGTCGCGGTCGACCTCGAGGAGCGAATCGAAAGCTGGAACGCGCAGATGGAAGTGCTGTTCGCCCTGCCGCGGGCGCTGGCGCTGGGGCGGCGCCTGGCCGAGGTGTTTGACGATGCGTTTGTGGGCGAGTTTGACCGCGTCAAGAACGATCCGGGTGTTCATCATTTATGGAAATTCCCGCTGCGAAGCCGCACGGATGGCGCGCCGGAGGAGGAAGAGCGGGTGGCGAACGTTTCCATCGCTCCCCTGGTTTCGCGCGAGTTCCAAACCCTGGGCCGGATCGTGCTGGTCGACGACATCACGGCGCGCGTGGGGCTGGAATCGCAGCTGGCGCAGGCGGAAAAGCTGTCCTCCATCGGGTTACTCGCGGCCGGGGTCGCGCATGATGTAAACACGCCGCTCGCGGTTATCTCGTCGTACACCCAGATGTTGAGCAAACAGTTGCGTGATGACCGGCGGCTCGCCCCGATGCTGGACAAGATCACCAAGCAGACTTTCCGTGCGTCCGAGATCGTCAATGGCCTGCTGAACTTTTCCCGCACCGGCGGTGCTGAGTTCCGCTCGATCGACCTGAACGCGGTTGTGCGCGAAACGCTCGCGCTTGTGGAGCACCAGCTCAAGACGGCCCGGATTGAGCTGGTGGCCGATCTCGATCCGAAGCTGCCCGCAATCCAGGGGAACAGCGGCAAGCTGCAACAGGTGTTCCTCAACCTGATCTTGAATGCCAAGGACGCGATGGGGTCGCAGGGCGGCCGCCTGCGGGTGGCAACCAGCTTCAACGGCAGCGTGAGCGTCGAGATCGAGGACTCCGGCGCGGGCATCGCGCCCGAACATATGCAGCGCATTTACGATCCGTTTTTCACCACCAAAACCGCCGTCCGGGACGGCGAGCGCCGGGGCACCGGCCTCGGGCTCGCCGTGACCTACGGCATCATCCAGGAGCATGCAGCGAAGATCCACGTGGAAAGCCAGCTCGGCGCGGGGACGACGTTTGCACTTGAATTTCCGCTGAAAGAGACCGCCACGCATGTCTGAAACGATCTACGCAATGCCGCCCGCGCTTGAAGCCGCGCGCGGAAGCGGCGAGCACACCATCCTGGTCATCGACGACGAAGCCGGCATCCGGGAAACGCTCGAAACCCTGCTGGAGCTCGAAGGCTACGCGGTCGAGATGGCGATCGACGGCGAAGCGGGGCTCGCGCGCATTGAGCAGCGGGCCTACGATCTGGTCCTGCTGGACCTGGCGCTGCCGGGCAAGAACGGGATTGAGATCCTGGAGCTGATCCGCGAGCGCGCCCCGGAGCTGCCGGTGATCATGCTGACCGCTTACGGCACGGTGGACAACGTGGTGGACGCGATCCGCGCGGGCGCGCAGAACTTTGTCCAGAAGCCGTGGGACAACGAGAAGCTCCTGGCGGACATTCGCGCGTCCATCGCACGCTACCGGGCCGAGGAAGAGAACGTCCAGCTGAAGCGCGCGCTGAAACAGCGCTATAGCTTTCCGAACATCATCGGCAAGAGCGAGGTGATGCTGCGGATTTTCGACACCGTCGCGCAGGTTGCGCCGTCGCGCTCGACCGTGCTGATCCAGGGCGAAAGCGGCACGGGCAAGGAGCTGATTGCGAAAGCCGTGCACGCGCACTCGCCGCGCAAGGACAAACCGTTTGTGCCGGTCAACACCGGCGCTGTGCCGACCGACCTGCTCGAATCCACACTGTTCGGCCACGTCAAGGGCGCGTTTACCTCTGCGATTGCGGCAAAAAAGGGGTTATTCGAGGTTGCAAACGGCGGGACCTTGTTTTTGGACGAAATTGGGACCATGCCGCTCGACACACAGGCCAAAATCCTGCGGGTGCTGCAGGACAAGCGCTTTATGCACGTAGGCGGCACGCAGGAAATCCAGGTGGACGTGCGGATTATCACGGCCACGAATGCGGACCTGCGCGAGGCGGTGCGCCAGGGCAAGTTCCGCGAGGACCTGTTCTACAGGCTGGACGTGATCCGTTTCGAGCTGCCGCCGCTGCGAGCGCGGCGCGAGGACATCCCGGCGCTCGCGAATTACTTCCTGCGCCGGTATTCGGAGGAAAATGAGCTGCCCACCCGTACGCTCTCGCCCGAGGCGCTGCGGGCGCTGGTGGACTACGACTGGCCGGGCAATGTGCGCGAGCTTGAAAACGTAATGGAGCGCGGAGTGGTGCTGAGCGCGGGCCCGGTCGTCGGCCTGGAGCTGCTTCCTTCGCACGTCACGGGCCGAAGCTACTCGTCGAGCCTGCTGGAGCACGCGGCCCATGCCTCGCTGTTCGACATCATGGAAGATATCGAACGGCGGATCATTATCGACAAGCTCGAGCGTTCCAATTGGAACCAGACCGAAGCAGCCGAGCAGTTCCGCATCCCGCTTTCCACGCTGAACCAGAAAATCAAACGGCTGGCGATTGAAATCAAAAAGCGAGGGCGGGAGTCGTAAGATAGATTGGAGACATCCCTAGGGAGCAAGGAAACCCAAGCGCCGCCGGCGTTCCGATAAACATGGCAGAGAACGCACTGGACCGCTTCGCAAAAAACTCCATCCTTTCGCTCCAGAACTACGCCCTGTTGTGCGGGCGGGCTCTGGCCAACTTGTTCCGGCGTCCGTTTTCCTTTGCCGACCTGTTCACGCAAGCGGACTCGATCGGGGTTGGCTCAATCCCCATTGTGCTGCTCACCGGCTTCTTCACGGGCGGGGTGCTGGCTCTGCAAACCTCGGCATCGCTCTCGCAGTTCGGCGCCGCGGCGATCACCGGGCAGCTGGTTTCGTTTTCCATGATCAAGGAGCTGGGCCCGGTGCTCACGGGCTTGATGGTTTCAGGCCGCAACGCTTCGGGCATGGCCTCCGAGCTCGGGTCCATGGTGGTGACCGAGCAGATCGACGCCATGCGCGCGCTCGGCACCGACCCGCTGCGCAAGCTGGTGATGCCGCGCATCGTGTCCACCATCGTGATGCTGTTTTTCCTCGCGATCCTATCGGACGCGGTCGGCATCATGGGCGGCGGGACCATTTCCGTGTTCATGCTGGGGCAGGACGGCTCGCAGTATTTCCACTCCGCTTACCAGTCGCTGGTCTTCGGCGACATCTTCCAGGGGCTCATCAAACCCGTCTTTTTCGGGTTCATCATCTCATCGATAGGCTGCTTCTACGGCATGAGCACCAAGGGCGGCACCCAGGGCGTGGGCCGGGCCACGACCCAAGCCGTGGTGGTCTCGTCCGTGCTCATTATCGCGAGCGACTTCGTGATCAGCCGCCTGATGATCGGCATCTTTGGGCGCTGACGCGATGGCTGAAACCGCAGAGCGGCAGCGCCGGAAAACCTGGCATGAGGAGCATCCGGACGAGCCGGTGGTCGTCTTCGAAAACGTTTCTCTGTCCTCGGCCGGACACACGGTGCTCGATAACATCTCCTTTGAAGTACACGGCGGCGAAACCCGCATCGTGCTGGGACCGGCCGGCGTGGGCAAAAGCGTACTCCTCAAGCTCGCGAACGGGCTCATCCGGCCCGACTCAGGAACCATCAAGGTTTTCGGGGAAGAACTGGGCAAGCTGAAGGAAAGCCAGCTGTTCGCCCTGCGCGATCACATCGGGATGGTTTTCCAGGAAGGCGCGCTGTTCGATTCGCTCACCGTGCGCGACAACGTCGCCTACCGCCTGAACGAGGCCAACGCGCCCGAAGCCGAGGTAGATCGGCGCGTGCGCGAGGCGCTGCGGTTTGTGGAGCTCGAAGACACCATCGACAAGTTCCCTTCGCAGCTGTCGGGCGGCATGCGGCGGCGGGTTTCGATTGCGCGCGCCATCATCTCGGACCCCGAGCTGGTGCTCTACGACTCGCCCACCGGCGGGCTGGACCCGATCACCTCGACCACCATTATCGAGCTCGTGATCAAGCAGCGGGACGTGTACGGCTCGAGTTCCCTGCTGGTGTCGCACCGCTTGCAGGATGCCTTTACCCTGGCTACGCACCGCTTCAACAAGCAAACCAACAAGATGGAAAAGCTGCCTGACGGGCAAGTGGACGAGTCGACCACGTTTTTGGTGCTGCACGAGGGAAAGCTGGTCTTCAACGGGTCCACTATGGAGTTGGTCAACTCGAACGACCCGTTCATCCACGACTACATCCGCTGAAAGGCCGCAACTCCCATCGTGAAACCCCGTCTAATCGGACAGCATGCCCCTCCCTAAACTTGAGCGACGGCCGGAACTAGACGCGCTCCGCGGCCTTTTCCTGGTCTGGATGACGCTGACGCACATGCCCACGCGGATCAGCGAGTGGGTCAACCAGCCGTTCGGGTTTCTGTCCTCGGCTGAAGGGTTTGTGTTTCTTTCGGCGCTGCTGGTGGCGCGCATCTACAGCCGGCAAGCGGCCGAGGACAGCGCGGGGCTCAAAAGCAAGCTGTGGCGGCGGGCGCTCAAAATATACGGCATTCACCTGCTGATGCTCACGCTCGCCTTTACCGTGGTGGCTGCGCTCGCCGCGACCCGGCATCGGGAAGCGATCTCAAACCTGCTCAGCTTCTACTATGCGCATCCGGGCACGGCGATCGTGGGCTCGGTGCTGCTGCTGTACTGCCCTCCCCTGCTCGATATTTTGCCGATGTACGTGCTGTTCCTTGCCGCTACCCCGCTGGTGCTTGCCTGGGCCGCGCGCAGGGGCTGGCGCGCGCCGCTTTTCGGGAGCTTTCTGCTGTGGATGGGCGCACAGCTGGGCCTGCGCGACTGGCTCCATACGGGCATGGTCCGCGTCACGCACCTGCAAATCCCCGTGCAGGAAGGTGGAGCATTCAACCTGCTCGCCTGGCAGGCGGTGTGGATGGCGGGACTGTGGCTGGGAGCGCGTTCTGCCGAGGGGCGCAACCCCCTGCGGCGCGTGAACGGACCCATTGCGGCCGCGGGACTGGTGGTTTGCATGTTCTTTCTCGGCGTGCGGCACGACTGGCTGGGACCGCACCTGAGCCAGGATGCACTCGCCTTCCAGCTGGACAAGTGGCACATAGGGCCGCTTCGTGTGCTCAACCTGATTGCGTTTACCGCGCTGTTCTACTGGCTGCGGCGGTTTGTCTTCCCCGTCGTGCAGACGGAGCCGTTTCTTACGCTCGGCAAGGCCTCGCTCGAGGTGTTTTGCGCGCACATTGTGTTTGTGTTTCTCGCGCTGGCGCTGTTGTACAACGATGTTTCCGAACTTCATGGCGCTGTCGCCATCATTGCGCTGGTGGTTACCTTTTCGGGGCTGTTCCTGCTGGCGTCCTGGCTGGTGAAGCAGCGCCGCGCGGCGCGGGAGCAGGGCAAAACTGCCCCGCCCTCGCCGGACCCGGAGGAAAGCCGCGAAGTCTCACCGGACCGTCCGCTTGCCCAGCCTCGAGCAGAGCCCACGCACAGCTCACTCTAGCAACCTGCTGGAAACCCATTGTGCTCTTACCCGCTATGGAGACGACGCGATGAAGGTTCTTATGGTGGGCGCCACGGGTAAATTTGCCGGCCTTGTTGTTCCGGAGTTGCGCAAGCGAGGAGCCACAGTGCGCGCGCTGCTTCGCGACGGCGGCAAGGCAGAAGAGGCGCGGCAGCAGGGAGCGAGCGAGACTGCGGTCGGTGATTTGAACGACGCCGGCAGCCTGCGCCGGGCAGCTGAGGGCGTTGATGCTGTGTTTCACATCAATCCAGCGTTTGCGCCCAATGAAGCGGAGATGGGTGTGTCGATGGTCGAGGCCGCGAAAGCCGCGGGCGTCCGCAAGTTCGTCTTCTCGGGCGTGATCCATCCTTCCATCGCCAAGATGGTGAATCACGCAGCCAAGCAACCCGTGGAAGCAGCGCTTTACGAGTCCGGCTTGGACTTCACGGTTCTGCAGCCGACGATGTTTATGCAGAATATTGAGGGCAGCTGGAAAAATGTCCTCGAGAAAGGCCGGTTCGCGCTGCCCTATTCGAAGGAGAAGAAAGCGTCCTATGTCGATTACCGCGATGTCGCGGAGGCAGCGGCGTTGGCGGCCACGAGCGACCGGCTGAGCTATGGCACGTTCGAGCTGAGCGCCCCCGGCATGGTCAATCGCGTGGAACTCGTGGCGATGATGAGCGACGCGCTGGG
>CAXTVG010000089.1:0-7578 GCA_964247505.1 uncultured Acidobacteriaceae bacterium | reverse complement strand
GCTCGATGTCGCCTTCCGCGTTTTTTACTTGCGCGTCGGTCGCTCCGGGCAAGCTGTCGAGGGTGCCCGGAATCTGGATCACGGTGCCGTTGGAGAAGATCATGGTGGTAAAGTGCATGCTCACCTGCGCGCGGCCCTTGATGCGCCCGGCACGCTGCACGCGGTCAATGACGCCCTGCACGTACACGCCCGCGGGAATAGCGACGCGGTTGCCGACGGTCACCGGGAAAGTGGACGCGAGGTACACGCCATCGCCGGGCTGGGCGGAGCGGGTGTTGATGCCGGAGCGCAAGGCGAGCAGAACCTTTGTCCCCGCCGGCACGGTTACGGCGCTCGCGGGTGGTGCTGCCTGCGCTCGCGCGCTGCCCGCATACAGAAGCGCAGCCGCAAGCGCCAGGGTGCCAGCCGCAGATTTCCAACGCAGATACGGAGTGCTCGTTTTGCTTGCCATAGTGCGCCGCTCTTTCCTTCGTGTAGACGCGAAGCTCATCCGTTGGTCACCCTGCGCGATTCGCTCCTGTATTCTCCCGCGCTATGGCAGCCGGGGCAAGGTTTGTTTTTCGCAGCAATAGACGCCCGCGCGCGATCTTGCATCTTTGCACCCGTGCTCTCGGCTCCGCACAACCCGCAGCTTGAAGCCCGTTTCCAGCCCGCCGCCGCCCTGCTGCGCGCCTCGGTGGAGCAGGCCGCGTTTCCAGGGGCGTCCTTTGGAGTTCTGGACCGGGGCCAGGTGGCGGCGCTGGAGGCTGTGGGGCGATTTACATTCGATCCGGGGAGCGCGCCGGTTCTCCCAGAAACGCGCTTCGACCTGGCAAGCATAACCAAGGTCGCCGCCACCACCTCCATGGCCATGCTGCTGTGGCAGCGCGGACGGCTCGATCTGGACGCGCTCTTGGGCGACCTGCTGCCCGGCTTCATTGTCGGTGCCGCGGACACGCGCGAGCGACGGCGCGTGACCCTGCGCATGCTGCTGGCACACGCGGGCGGCTTACCCGCGCATGTGCCTTTTTACGAGACTTGCCGCGGGCCGGAGGTGTTGCGAGCGGCGCTGCACACCCCGCTTGCCTGCGAGCCTGGGACGGAGGCACGCTATTCCGACCCCGGTTTCATGCTGCTGGGCAAGGCCCTGGAGCTGCTCGCCGGAGAGCCGCTCGATCGCTTTTGCCGGCGCGAAATCTTTGCGCCGCTCGGGATGGCGCACACGAGCTTCGGCGTGGACGCAGGCGAGCGCGGCAGCGTCCCTCCGACCGAGCAAGATCGCGTGTTTCGCGGGCGCGTGGTGCAGGGCGAGGTGCACGACGAAAACTGCTGGGCCATGGGCGGGGCGTGCGGGCACGCTGGATTGTTCGCGCCGGCGCTTGACCTGCTACGCTTCGCCGACGCAATGCTTGCGCCCCTGCGCGGCGAGCCGGGCTTGTTTTCCGCTGAAACGGTTCGGCTGTTTACGCGACGGGCCCCCCTGCCGAGCGGCTCGTCTCGCGCGCTCGGGTGGGACACGCCGAGCGGCACTCCGTCCTCCTCCGGCAGCCTTTTCAGCACGTCCTCTTTCGGTCATCTCGGCTACACTGGCACGTCGCTTTGGATCGACCCGGACCAGGATGCTGCGGTC
Source organism: uncultured Acidobacteriaceae bacterium (assembly GCA_964247505.1). Taxonomy (GTDB): domain Bacteria; phylum Acidobacteriota; class Terriglobia; order Terriglobales; family Acidobacteriaceae; genus EB88. The sequence goes on along the minus strand of CAXTVG010000089.1, from coordinate 5,969 downwards.
GCGCTGCTGACCAATCGGACTTTTCCTACACGAGAAAACAAGAAGATTCAAGAGGTTCGTCCCCGGTTCCACGACGTAGTCATACGGGCTTTGCAAAATGGAAACGCCGGGTGAGAGGGCAGCGATTAAAAACGAGCAAATCGTGTGTGTGAAGGCTTACAATCATCGGGCAGGAAGGCGAAGAGAAAACGATGGCTACGACGACTGCACCACCATTCGAGGCGCATGACGAAAACGAGGAGCTCCCTTTCCATCAACTCACGACGGAAAGCTCGAACGAGGCTTCTCAAGGTTTTGACACAAAATCCGCGCTGGAGATAGCACGGATTATCAACCACGAGGACGCAAAGGTCGCGGCGGCGGTGAAGAAAGCGCTGCCTGAGATTGCGCTGGTCATCGATGCGGTGGCACGGTCGCTGCGGGAGGGCGGCCGGCTGATCTATGTCGGCGCCGGATCGAGCGGGCGTATCGCCGCACTCGACTCCTGCGAGTGCCCGCCTTACTTCTCCAACGACCCGCACTCAGTGCAGTACATCATGGCGGGCGGGCCCAAGGCGCTGGCCTCGCCGGTCGAAGTCAATGAAGACTCGGAAGAGCTGGGCCAGCGGGATATCGCGCGCCGCCGCCCTTCGCGCAAAGACGTGGTGATCGGGCTCTCGGCCAGCGGTCGCACACCGTATGTAGTCGCGGCGGTGGCCTACGCGCGGACCCAAGGCGCGCGCACCGCGTGCATCACCTGCAACTACAACACCCCGATTGCCAATGCCGCCGACATCGCGATCGTTGCCGATGTAGGCCCGGAGGTGATCTCCGGCTCAACACGCATGAAAGCCGCGACCGCGCAAAAAATGATCACTAACATGATCACAACCGGCGCGATGACGCGGCTGGGCTATGTGTACGAGAACCTGATGGTCCACGTGCACATGCAGAATTCGAAGCTGGTGGAACGCGGGATCTCCATTCTGAAGCGGGCCTGTGGGGTGAGCCGCGATGAGGCGGTGAGCTTGATCAAGAGCGCGGGCCGCAGCGTGCCCATCGCGCTTGTCATGCTGAAAGCCGGCGTGGACAAGCAGGAAGCGGTACGGCGGCTGGCGCGCTCGGACGGCAATGTGCGGCGGGCGATTGAGGATGCGACGCTGGATCTGTAGTCAGGCCTGCTGAGAGAGCGCGAGCCTTTCCAGGCTCGCGCTCTTTGTTTTGGATTATGGAAATGGGATGGCTGCGTTTGTTGGTGAGCCTGTCAGTGCTTCGCGGGGGCGTTGCCGGCGGCGGGCTCCTCCAGCCGGCGCGTGAGCTCATGGTTGCGGCGTTCCGAATCGGCGTTGCGGCGCTCAGATTCAGCGAGCTGGATCGTTAGAACGATTTCCCGGGTGGCGGCGCGCATTTCATCGCGAAAAAGTTGGAGGCTCACCTGTGCCCGCCCCTCTTGTGCTCTCATCTCTTCCCGAACCAGTTGAATATCCTCGCGAGACCGGCTCTCCTGTGCTTTCATTTCTTCGCGTACAAGCTGGAACTCCTGGTGAAAGCGGCCTTCCTGCGCCTTTAAGCTCTCGTGAAAGCGGCCTTCCTGCGCCTTCATCTCTTCTCGTATGAGATTCAACTGCTCCTGCACACCGGTAAGCGACGCCTTAATGCCCTGCACTTCGGGTGCAATCACATCCTGCAAAAGCTTGCGGATGCCGCCGAGTGCTTCCGTCGATTTTGTCCAATCCATGCCGAACCGCCTCAGGTTTACTGTAACTTTGCCGTGAGACGGGGTCAACGGGCGTAGCTGGGGTCCAGATATGCTGCTCAGTATGCGCCTGCTTCTCGTGCAACTGCTTTCGACCCTCGCGATGTTTGGGCTGATTTGGTTCGTGCAGGTGGTGCATTACCCTTTGTTTCTGCAAGTGGGCGCGCAGGAATTTCCCGCCTATGAAGCAGCGCATGCGAACCGGACGACTTGGGTGGTTGCGCCGCTGATGTTGCTTGAACTTGGGAGCTCGCTTGCGCTGCTCGTGCTGCGCTGGCGGCCTGGAAGCGTGAGCGCGACAGGCGCGTGGGCCGGAGCGGCGCTGGTTGGGCTTATCTGGCTTTCCACAGCGCTGGTGCAAGTGCCATTGCACAACCGGCTGCATGCGGGTTACTCGGCCTCGGTGATCCGGCGGCTAGTCGCGACGAACTGGGTGCGAACCGCCGCTTGGACCGCTCGTGCCGTTTTGGTACTGGGCTGGATTTTCCGCGCGAAATCCCCGTGAAAGCGCGGCGCGAGCTGTTAGGCTCGCCTCATTATGAAACAGCAGGAGCAAAGGTGAAGCGAGCGGAGCTGTTTTCGGTAGCGCTGTTTGTGGCGCTGTGGGCGGGATTGGCGGCGGCTCAGGGAACCCCCCATGCGCCGGCCCTGTTTCGGATTACAGCGTCCGCTTCTCTGCCCGGCCCGGTGAGCGGGCGGCTGCTCCTGTTTATGAAGCAAGGCTCCGGCGACAAGAGCGTGGACACGCAGGAATTCGCGCCGGCGGAGACCTGGATCGCGGCTCAGGAGGTGCACGATCTCTCGCCGGGCGCTTCGGTCGAGGTGGACGCGGATACCGTCGCGTATCCCAAGGCGTTTCGCGATGCGCCTGCCGGCGCGTGGGAAGCGCAGGCGGTACTCGACGTGGACCACAGCTACAACTATGGCGGCCGCGCGCCCGGAGACTGGGAAAGCCCTGTGCTCGCGCTCACGGGCGCGGGCGAACCTGCGCTGACGCTGGAACGGCACCCGGAAGCCTCGCCTCGCCGGGTTGCCGCGATGGCGATGACGGGCAAGCCGGGGGTGGCGGAGCGGTTCGATTTTGAAAGCCCGCTGCTGACGCGTTTTTGGGGCCGATCGACGTCGATTCGCTCGTGGGTGGTGCTGCCGCCGGGCTATGACGCTCGGGCGAGAACGCGCTATCCGGTCATGTACTGGACGCACGGCTTTGGCGGAAACCTGCCCTACGCGCTGATGACCGGCATGAGCCTGCACACACGCATGGAACAGAAGAAAATGCCGCCCATGATCGTCGTGTTGCTGGATGAGTCCTGCCCGGAGGGAACCCACGAGTTTGCGGATTCCGTAAACAACGGTCCCTGGGGCACAGCGCTGACCACCGAGTTTATTCCTGCGATCGAGCGCAAATACCGCATGGACGCGCGCGCCAGCGGACGCTTATTGAACGGTCACTCGAGCGGCGGCTGGGCGACCTTGCAGCTCCAAATCAACTACCCGCGGGTGTTCGGGGGCACGTGGTCGACCTCGCCCGACCCGAGCGACTTTCATGACTTCACCGGCCCCGACCTGTATGCGCCGGGCGCAAATGTCTACCACAAGCCCGACGGAACCCCGTGGCCGATCATGCGCGAAGGCGGCAAGGTGGTCGCGACCTTCGAGCAGTTTGCGGAGATCGAGGCAGTACTGGGGCCGTACGGAGGTCAGGTGAGCTCGTTCGACTGGGTCTTCTCACCCAAAGGCCCGAGCGGCGCGCCGGAGCCGATGTTTGATCGCGTGAGCGGGGCGGTGCACCCGGAAGTGGTCCAGTACTGGCACGATCACTTCGACTTGGCGCACCTGACCGAAGCGCACTGGACGCAGGACGGGCCGCTTCTGAAAGGCCGCATTCACCTGTTCGTGGGAACGGCGGATACGTTTTACCTGGACGGCTCGGCGCGGCTGTTCGAGGCGCGGCTGAAGAAGCTAGGAGCGGATCCCCACTTCACCTACATCCCCGGCCGCACGCACTTCGATTTGTACAAAGTTGGCGAGGACCGGCAGGGTTTGTTCGACCAGATCGCGGGGGAGATGTACGCGATAGCGCGGCCTGGCGTGCGGTGGCACTAGGGTAATCTTGAGCTTTCGCTCAATGCCACCCACGTCCCAAGCGCGAGACGTGGGACACCCGTTTTTGCTAGCGACACTTATTTCGTCCAGGCGGACTGCAAAAACAGAAACTGATCGCGTAAGTCGTCCTTTTCAGCTTTGGACTTAGGCTGGTTCAGGTACATCACTTTCGAGCCGGAAGCGGGCGCGTACCCCGGCCATTTTGCGAGGCCCTTGCCGTTGGGGTCGCCGGTGCGCGCGAAATCTGTCCAGTAGCGCATCATTTGCTCGCTCATCGCATAGTCCTCCGGTCTCCAGGCGATGCCCTTGCGCGAGTCGAGTGTGCCGAAGACGTACTCGATGTCGTCCGAATGAAAAACGCCGTAACGGGTCGGCCGCGCGGGGTCGGGCGGCGGAACCAGGTCGAAGCGGTAGCGATACGCGGGAGCTTTGCCGGTCGCGGTTTGGGCTTCGAGCCAGGCCCACGTCCCGTAGGCGATAAACCGGTCAGTCGCGTACTGCTGGAGCCGGGTGAGGGCTTCGGCGTCAGTGGTGGCTGGGAACGCCGAAAGAAACTGGCTCGCGTGGCCGGGAAAATCTTTTTCCGCCGCATCTTTAAGGCGCTCGAGATCGCCGGAAGTGGGGGTAGAAGCGCCCTCGCTGGAACCTCCAGTGGGGGTAATCTTCGTAGGCTTGCCATTGCCGCCTTCGTCGTGGTTCCAGCCGGCGATCACCGGCACGTCGTTCTGCTTACCCGCGGCGAAAATGGCAGAGGGCAGCTGCGGCAGGAAGTAGCCGTCCACGTCGGGGCCGAAGTTATGGCCTTCGCCGGCTGGCGGGTAAGCCGCCGCGAGCAGCTGCTCCGCGGGCAGCGCGCGCAACTGCGCGAGCGTGTCGGCGTGGAGCGCCGTTCGCGCCCAATCCGCGTCTCTCTCTGAGCGAGCGGCAGCGGGCTGGTAGCTGAGGCCCCCCGAGGGCGGACCGCCGAACGCGCCGCCGCTTTCGCCGATGGCATGGGTAAACAATCCCTTTGCCAACGGCGAAGCCATCAGTGAGGAGACCGCGAACGAGCCGGCAGACTCGCCGAAGATCGTGACATTGGCCGGATCACCGCCGAAGGCCGCGATGTTGGCCCGGACCCATTGGAGCGCGGCAACCGCGTCAAGCAGGCCGTAGTTCCCTGCCGCGTGGTTGGGCGACTCCGCGATAAGCTCGGGGTGCGTAAAGAAGCCGAAGATGCCTTCGCGGTAGTTGAAACTGACCACGATGACACCCTTGGTCGCGAGGTAAGCACCATCCTGCCGGGGCTCGGACGTGGAGCCGGTCACAAAGCCGCCGCCATAGATCCAGAGCATGACCGGTAGTTTTTCATTCGAGGCCGCTGGCGTCCAGACGTTGAGGGTAAGGCAATCCTCACTAGGGCCGGGGTCGCGGAAGTACATGTCGCCGAATAGGTGCGGCTGCATGCAGCGGGAGCCGAACGCAGTCGCGTCGCGGCTGCCGGTCCACTTCGGCGCAGGGGCGGGCGGCTTCCAGCGCAGCGGGCCTGTCGGCGGGGCGGCGTAGGGGATGCCGAGAAACGCCCGGGACTTGCCGCCCTTTGTGTCTTCGAGCCTGCCCTGCACGGTACCTGCGGGGGCTTGCACGATTGTACTTTGAGCCAGAGTAGGGAGCGTGCTAAGCAGCAGGGAGGCGAAAAGGGTCGGGCGCATCATCGCGCACCAGTGTACTCCGTTGTTCCTTGAGCACGTTGGTACCCAAACGAAACCCTCCGCAGCCATTAAACTCGAGCGAAGGAGCCAACAAGGGGAACATGGACAAGTTTGTAATTCGCGGCGGCAATCCGCTGCTTGGGACGGTGCGCGTGAGCGGCGCGAAAAACTCGGCGCTGCCGTGCATGGCGGCGGCTATTTTGACCGCGGACGAAGTGGTGCTCGAGAACATCCCGCAGGTGCAGGACATCGAGACCGAGCGCAAACTGCTGGTTTCGATGGGCGCCGAGGTCGAACTGGGCTACGGGCGCGCCCAGCACCGCACAACCGTGAGCTGCGCGGTGCTGTCGGACCCTGTCGCGAAGTACGAGATCGTGAAAACCATGCGGGCTTCTTCCCTGGTGCTGGGGCCGCTGGTGGCGCGCACGGGCCTGGCG
>CAXTVG010000088.1:4828-7597 GCA_964247505.1 uncultured Acidobacteriaceae bacterium | reverse complement strand
GCGCGTGTCCGCGGGCGCGGGCTGGCCCCGGCGGACTTTGCCGGTCAGGCGCCCCCAGCCGAGCGGGCTCCATACCAGCGCGCCCACCCGCTGATCGAGGCCGAGCGGCATCAGCTCCCACTCGTAGTCGCGACCGACGAGCGAGTAGTACACCTGGTGGCCGACGTAGCGCTGCCAGCCGTAGCGATCGCTGACGGCGAGCGACTTCATCAGGTGCCAGCCGGAAAAGTTGGAGGCGGCGATGTAGCGGATCTTGCCTTGCTTCACCAGCGTGTCGAGGGTTTCGAGTGTTTCCTCGACCGGGGTCAGAGCGTCGAAGCCGTGCATGTGGTAGATGTCGATGTAATCCGTGCGCAGGCGCTTCAGGCTGGCGTGGACCTGATCGGTCAGGTGGTGGCGCGAGGAGCCCAGGTCGTTCGGCCCCGAGCCCATGGGAAAGGTCGCTTTCGTGGAGAGGAGCATCTCGTGGCGGCGGCCCTGGATCGCCTCGCCCAGCACCTCCTCTGCCAGCCCGTGCGAGTAGATGTTCGCGGTGTCGAACAGGTTGACGCCCGCGTCCATGCAGGTGCCGACCAGCCGCCGGGCTTCGTCCACCTGGGTTGCGCCCCATTTTTTGAAAAAATCGTTGCCGCCGCCGAAGGTACCCGCGCCGAGGCACAGGACCGGAACCTTGAGGCCGGAGTAGCCAAGCTGTCTGTATTCCATACCTGGTACAGATGCGGCTCAGGCGCGCGCACGCGGCTTGCGAAACGCATAGACCACGGCCAGCAGAGGCGGCGCAAGCAGCACGCCCCAGAACGGGATCACAATGCCGAGCACGATGGGAAACAGGATCGCGGCCCAGATCGGCACGCGCGTGGTTTTCTTGAGCAGCACCGGCTGGATGACCAGCTGATCGAGCACAACGATGATGGCGTACAGCCCGAGGACGTAGACCAGGCGCTCAAAACTCTGGCTTGAGAACAGCACAGCCAGCGCGGGCCCCACGACCGAGATTGGGCCGCCGAAGTGCGGAATAAATGCCGCCAGCGCCGCGATCATGGCCCACAGCGGCGCAAACGGTACGTGAAGGAAAAACAGCCCGATCCACCACAGGATGCCGACGCACAAGCCTTCAAGCGTGGCGGCGCGCCACCAGCCGAGCAGCGCCGTGCCGGCAGTGCGCGCTACCCCAGCCGGGCCGCGCGGGTTTGGGTTGGGCAAGGATTCCATCGGGCGTCCCCAGTTTGGAGGCGCAAGGTTCGCGGAAGGATGGCAGGCGTAGGGGCCCCCTGCTAGGCTAGTTTGCATGAAGTTTGGCGTTTTAGTGTTCCCAGGCTCCAACTGCGACCACGACACGGCGCATGTGCTTTCCGCGATCGCGGGCCAGCCCGTGGTCATGCTTTGGCACGATTCCCCGTCGCTCGAAGGGGTGGACGCGGTGCTCGTCCCCGGCGGCTTCGCCTATGGCGATTACCTCCGGACCGGGGCAATCGCGCGCTTTTCGCCGGTGATGGAGTCGGTGAGGCGGTTCGCTCGGGAGGGCGGCCCGGTGCTGGGCATCTGCAACGGATTTCAGATTTTGTGCGAAAGCGGGCTCTTGCCGGGCGCTCTGCTGCGGAATGCAGGGCTGCGCTACGTTTGCCGGCAGGTGTATCTCCGGACCGAAACCGCGCGGAGCATGTTTACCCACGGTCTGGAAACGGGACAGGTACTAAAGATACCTGTGGGCCACATGGAAGGTAACTATTTTTGCGACGCCGAGACCCTTACAATGCTGGAGCGGGAGGATCGCGTGGCTTTCCGGTACTGCAACGCACAGGGCCAGGTCACGCCGGAGAGCAATCCGAATGGCTCGCTCGGGAATATCGCAGGCATTTTGAACACAGGCCGCAATGTTTTGGGGATGATGCCCCACCCGGACCGTTCCAGCGAGGCGCAGCTGGGCTCGTCCGATGGGTTTGGTATTTTTCAGTCGCTGGTGAGCGCGCTTGCGCAAACCGAAGCAGCGCGCGCGTAAGGGGAACGCATGATCGACCTACATCACCATTTGCTGCCCGGCCTGGACGACGGTTCGCCCAACATGGATATGTCGGTCAAGATGGTGGAAATGGCTGCGCGCGACGGGATCACGCACATCGTTTGTACGCCGCACGCGAACGATCGTTTTTTCTACAGCCGCGAGAAAAACGAACGGCTTCTTGAGGAGCTGCGGATCCGGACGGAAGGAAAGGTCACGTTCGGCCTGGGCTGCGATTTCCATATGTCCTACGACAACATCCAGGACGCGCTCGACAACCCGGGCCGCTACTCGATCAACGGGCGCAAGTATCTGCTGGTGGAGTTCCCGGACACGGCAATCCCGGAAAGCACCACCGATAATCTGTACGAGCTGATTGTGTCGAAGCAGCGGCCCATCATTACCCACCCGGAGCGCAACCCTATTTTGCAGCGCCACCCGGAGCGGCTGGCGGCGTGGATTCGCGATGGGGCCCTGGTGCAGGTGACCGCGTCGAGCTTTACCGGCCGGTTCGGGCGCACCGCCCAAAGCTGCGCGGAAAAGTTCATGAAGCGGAACTGGGTACACTTCCTGGCCACGGACGCGCACAATCTGGACTCGCGGCCGCCGGTGATGAGCGTGGGCTTTGAGCACGTCAGGAAGCATTTCGGGCTTGAAACGGCGGAACGGCTTTGCATCGCCAACCCGCGGGCGGTGTTTGAAGGCAAGGATCTGCCGGAACAGCCGGACGCGACCGACCTGTACTCGCACTTCGATGAGGAGCAGCAGCT
>CAXTVG010000088.1:0-4728 GCA_964247505.1 uncultured Acidobacteriaceae bacterium | reverse complement strand
CCGGTGACGATCATGCCGGGGGCGACGCAGTTGACCGCAATCTCCGGCGCCCAACTCTTGGCCATGGTTTGCGTCAGCATGTGCAGCGCGGCCTTGGAGGCGCAGTAGTGCGGGTGGGTCGCCCACGGGTGCAGGCCCCCGAGCGAGCCCAGATTGACGACCCGGCCCACGTGCGAGGAAGCGCGCAGAAACGGGAGCGCTGCCTGCGCGGCCAGCATGGGGGCGCGTGTGTTGGTCAGGAACATCCGGTCCCATTGCTCGGGCGTGACGGTGTCGAGCTTTGCGGTTTCAAACGCGCCCGCGTTGTTGACCAGAATGTCGAGGCCCCCGGCCCAGCCGGCCGCCTCCTGCACGGCTTCGCGAATGGATGCGGGCTGGTGGAGGTCGCACACGAAAGCCTGCGCGCGGACTCCGAGCGCGCTCAGGTCCGCCACGGTGGCCGCGGCTTCATTTCGGCTCTGGTTGTAAGTGAGGGCGACATCCGCGCCCGCCCGAGCCAGAGCCAGAGCGATACCGCGGCCGATGCGTTTCGCGCCGCCGGTGACCAGCGCGCGCCGGCCTCGGAGAGATTTCCCTGAAAGAACCACTTCCGCATGGTAGCGCGCCGGCAGGTGCGCGGTCGGCACAAAACCGCAATGCGATTACTCCTGAAAAGGTTGCTTGCCCCAAACAACTGGGGCGCAGTGCGCCTCATCCTAGTTATCGGCGCAGGAACTTAGATGAAAGATCGACTTCCATTCCGCGTTTTCGCTACCTCGGCGGCACTTGTGCTGACAGGATGCGCTGCATCGTCAGGACCGCACCTGCTGCGCGCCGGAGCGCCCGCCCTGCAGTCGGAGCGCAATGTAGCCAACCCGAACGCGCCGTTTCTGGTGCCGTCCGGAAAACCCCAGCTGCGCACACGCGAGCCGCTGCTCGATGTGGCAGCCGTGGACCCGTGCGCGGAAGCGCAGCTGACTCTTTTCGAGTCCCGCGCGCAGAGCAGCGGCGACCGCCATACGCTGGAGTACACGATCCAGAACCGTGGCGCGGCATGCCGACTGGGCGGCTTTCCGGCGATTTCCCTGCTGCGTCCGGACGGCTCGGTCGCCGGAACGGTGCAGCTCGAACGGGTTTCCAGCGACAGCATGGCCGCAACGCTGAGTTCGCCAACGGCCGCGGTGCAGCAGGCAGACCTCAATACGCCCTCGCCCGAGGTACTGCTGCCTTCGCGGGGAAGCGCGGTGTTCCAGCTGGGGTGGACCACAGGTCCGAACTGCGAGCAGGTGAGCCGTATCGCGATCGCGGCCCCGGGCTCGACCCGCCCCGTGGTCTTGCCCCGGCCGCTGGTGGTTTGCGAGAACCGGGTTCTGATCACGGCGGTGGCACTTCCCGACCGGAACCTGCCTTAGTGTGGGTTGGGCTTGGCGGAGCCCTGCGAGGGCTGCGGCGTTACCGATTGCTGTCCGTTCGCCGCTACCGGGCTTTTCTGATAGATCGAGTACTGGCCGGAAGGCCGCTCGACCTTAACCTGAAGGTCGCGCGTTGGGCTGTCGTTAGTGAACGATTCGCCGTAGGTCTGGAACCCTGACTTGAACACTTGGAGCTGCACTTCGTCGCCGATGGGGATCACATCGAGCACGGCCTTGCCGTCCTCGTTGGTTTTGATTTCCATGTTGCCCTGATCCTTGCCCTCGTGGAAGGTATGGAAGATCACGGCAGCGTTCTCCACCGGCTTGCCATTGGAGGCGCGGACCACGGTCACGGCGATGTGCGCCACCGGCGGCGGGGCTTTGTACTTGCGCCCGCGCTCCTGGCTGTGCGCGGGCAGGGTGGCAAGCAGGGCGGCAGCTGTGCCCGCGAGTACCAAAGGGTGCGGCAGTTTCATGCGTCCCATTCTACCCGGCCGAAATCGGGAAAGCGAACCGCGGTCCGGCGGCATCCTACCGTTTGTCAGCACCAACCGCGGCGACCTTACGGCCTGCCGGGGAGCTGAAAGAGAGAGGATATCTATCTATGGCGCACACCAGCATAAAAGAAATGCCGGCCAAAAAGTACCGCGAATCGGAAAAAACTCCCGGACCCGCGACCGAGATCAATAACAAGATGTATAAAACCCGCATCGACCTGTCCGACGACCAGAAGAAGCAGGTTGTCGAGGTCATGCAGGACAAGCTGGCTGCGGCGCTCGATATGTACTCGCAAGCCAAGTTCGCGCATTGGAATGTGAAGGGCATCAACTTCTACCAGCTGCACCTGGTTTTCGACCGGGTTGCCGATCACATCTTCCCGCAGATCGACGCGATTGCCGAGCGGATGACGCAGCTGGGCGGCGTGGCCAACGGCACCGTGCGCCAGGCGGCCTCGGTTTCGCGCATCCCGGAGTTCAACACGACCTTGGTTGCCGGCATGGACTATGTCACCTGCCTGGCTGACTCGCTGGGCGTGTACTGCGCCGGCCTGCGGGAAGCGTCGAACAAGATCGACGAAATTGGCGACGAGCCGACGTCGGACTTCTTTAAGCAGTTGGATGTGGAAGCCGAGGAGGAGCTGTACTTTCTCGAATCCCACCTGGAAGCAGGGCCGGTCGAGTAACGGGCTCCGTGCATGGGAAGGCGGCTTGCGGGCCGCCTTTCCTTTTGTGCGCGGGCCACAGCAGGATGCGAGAATACACCTATGAGCGAACCGATTCGGGCAGGCGTCGTGGGGTTTGGGCTGGCGGGGCAGATTTTTCACGCGGCGGTGATCAACGAAACACCGGGCCTGGAAGTCGCCTCCATTGTGGAGCGGTCGGGCTCGTCCGCTGCCGCGAAATACCCGCAGGCGCGGGTTGTGAAGAGCCTGGATGAGATGCTGGCAGATCCGTCCGTCCAGCTTTGCGTAGTGGCGACCCCCAACAACTCGCACCTCTCGCTTACGGAGCAGTGCCTGCGGGCCAAGCGCCACGTGGTCGTGGACAAGCCGCTGACCCTTTCCAGCGCCGATGCGCTTACCCTTGCCCGTCTGGCGCGGGAAAACAACGTTGTGCTTTCCGCGTTCCACAACCGGCGCTGGGACGGGGATTTCCAAACCGTTGCCTCGCTGCTCGCGAGCGGGCGCATGGGCGAGCCCCTGCTGTTCGAGTCGCACTTCGACCGCTTTCGCATGGAGCCGAAGCCGGGCGCGTGGCGCGAAACCGAGGAGGCCGGCGGCGGCATTCTTTTCGACCTGGGGCCGCACCTGATCGACCAAGCGCTGGCGCTGTTCGGCGACCCAACTACGCTCTGGGCCGACGTCCGGATTACCCGGCCCGACGCCGTGGTGGACGACACTTTCGACATTGAACTGACCTACGAAGACTCGCCCCGGAAGCAGCAGCGCACCCTGCGCGTGTGGCTGCGCTCGACCATGGCCGCAGCCAGCCCGGGAGCCAGGTTTACGTTGCATGGAACGAAGGGCAGCTTTGAAAAGTGGGGCCTGGACCCGCAGGAAGCGGCGCTCAAGGACGGCGCGCGCTACGGCCAGGACGGGTTCGGGGAAGAGTCGTCCAAGAGCTGGGGCGTGTTTACCGCGCCGGGCGGCTCGCCGGAGACTGTGCCGACGATGCCGGGGGACTACCGCAAGTACTACGAAAATGTGCGGGACGCGATCGAGGGGCGCGCCAAGCTGACCGTCGGCGTCGAGGAAGCCTGGTGCGTGGCGCGCATCACGGAAATGGCCCGGGAAAGCAGCCGCACCGGCTCGCGGGTAGCTGTGGACCTGGCTATGGGGCGCAAGTTATAGTGCGGCGATGAGGTTTTTCCTCACTTCCGCGGGCATTTTTGTTCTGCTCGGCCTCGGCGCGGCGCACGCGCAAAAAAGCCGGGACCCGCTTTCGAGCGGGCAAGCCGACCAGGTACGGGAGCTGGGCGACCGGCCGATCGAGCGCATCAAGCTATACCTGAAGTTTGTGAACGAGCGCGCCGCGGCGATCAAGGATTTAACCCCGAACAGCACGGAAAACAGCCGCCCCGCGGAGCTGCGCGCGCGGTATGAGGAGTTCACGCGGCTGGTCGACGAGCTGGCGGAAAATATTGACACCTACGACGGCGACCGTGCCGACTGCCGCAAAGCGCTGCGGCCGGTTGTGGCGGACAGCGCGAAGTGGCCGGCGACGCTGAAAGGCCCCGCGGCCGACCCGATGTACGATTTTGCCCGCACCACCGCGCTCGATGCGGCGGCTTCGCTGAACGAGGACGCGCAAAAAGTGCTGGCCGCTGAGGAAGCCTATTTCCTGGCGAACAAAAAGGAAGCGAACGGCAATGGGAAAGCGCCGACGCCCGAGCAGTAGCGCTCGCCTGTAAACTAGGCGTGAGGACCCCATGCCCGAGATTTCCCGCAGAAACACAGTAACCTGCACGGTCGGCAATGTGCGCGTCGGCTCCGCCGCGCCCGTGGTTGTGCAGTCAATGACCAACACCGATACGGCGGACGTGGACGCGAGCATCGCGCAGATTGCCGCGCTTGCCGAGGCCGGCTCGGAGCTGGTGCGTGTGACGGTGAACAACGAGGAGGCGGCGCAGGCTGTTCCCGCGATCGTCGAAGGCCTCGAGAAGCTGGGGCTCGCGACGCCGATTGTGGGCGATTTCCATTACAACGGGCATATTCTGCTGAAGAAATACCCGGCATGCGCGCGGGCGCTTGCGAAGTACCGCATCAACCCTGGCAATGTCTCAATCGGCCGCAAGAACGACGACAACTTCCGCGCGATGATCGAGGTCGCGGTCGAGA
>CAXTVG010000087.1:6504-7657 GCA_964247505.1 uncultured Acidobacteriaceae bacterium | reverse complement strand
CGTCGACGCCTACATCAGCGAAGTCAACCTTACCCACACCCCCTAGGTCCAGCTTGGGAGCAGCCAGTTGAGCGGGAACCGGTGCATTGCCGGGCCCCGCTCAGCTGAGCCTCCAAGTAGCCAAGGTGAGAGCAGCGACCCTTTCGGCGCCATTACACCGCCCGTCGCGGGGCTTCCGCGAGCGAATAACGCCGCAGCCGCAGCAACTGCAACCCGGCCAGCACCACAAAGCGCGGATTATTTGTAAGGTATCGCCGCCAAAGCCGCCTAGGCTCTTTGACCAGCCGGTATAGCCACTGCAGCCCGCTGCGCTTCATCCAGCGCGGCGCCTCGCTCAGGTTCCCGCTCAGCAGATCGAAGGCCGCCCCTACCCCCACCATCAGCTTCACCGGCAACCGCTCACCGTATTCACCCATAAAGCGCTCCTGCTTCGGCGTGCTCAGCCCCACCCACAGCACATCGGCGCGCGTCCGCTCAAGCGCGGAGGCCAGTTCCTGCTCCTCCTCGCCGCTCAGCCTGCGGAAGGGCGGCGTATACGTGCCCACGATCTCCATACCGGGAATGCGCGCGAGCAGGCTGGCCGCGAGCGCCTCCGCCACCCCGGGCTTGCCGCCGTACAGGAAATGCCGCACGCCGCGGCCGGCCCCCGCTTCTGAAAGCGCCAACATGTAGTCCGGCCCATACACCCGCGTCATCTGATCGAATCCGTGGAAATGCCCCAGCCAAACGGTCGGCATCCCATCCGGCGTAGTCAGGAACGAATCGTTCAAAAGCCGGCGAAATCCCTCATCCGCCTGCGCTTCCATGATTCCGTGGACGCCGGTAACGCAAACATAGCCGCGCTCACCGCGCTCCAACAGCTGCAGGGACTTGTCCACCGCCTCCGCCATTGAGACTGCGCTGACGCCTACGCCGAGAATGTTGACCCGGGGCGTTTGATCCTGCTCCATGCAGACCTCCCTTTTCGCTCCCTATCCTGCCATCAAAGGGCGGCGCAAGGCGAGTGAAAACGAGCCGTACGAAAGCAAGCAGTTTCGCACACAACAACCGGATGCGCCGCAAAATCAGCGCCGCTCCGGCTCATCTGGGCGCAAGAAAACTCTGATTTATCCAGCCCTTTCTGACAAATGCCATGGAATAGTACACCAAAAAC
>CAXTVG010000087.1:370-6494 GCA_964247505.1 uncultured Acidobacteriaceae bacterium | reverse complement strand
GCAATTTTGAGTCCAATTTTCTAAAATGTCTTGGAATAGTACACCCGAAACCGCCACAATTTTTCCGATTGACATTCCTCGGCGGTTCTGGGACACTCCGACGTAACTGAAAGGGCGAAGCTAGGTCCACCGGCCCCCTTTTTCCGCCCAGCTCCCCTTCCTTTACCAAATGAATACGCACCCGCCTACAAACCGGGCAGGGTTCGCTCCGCGACGTTTCCGCAACGCGAAATAAAGGGATTCCATGCCTCCGCTCGCCTCCCCGCCCCTGCCGCCCCCCGGCTTCGGTTCGCGCCTCAAAAACTCGCCCAGCCTCCGCAAGGTCCACGGCCTGTTTCGCGCCACCTCCGACCGGGGCCGTGAACGCTACCGCAAGGCCGGCCTCAGCGCCTCGGTTACCCTGATCCAGAAAGCGCTGACCATCACCATCAGCTTCGTGTCCGTCCCGCTCACCGTTCACTATCTCGGGCCCGAGCGCTACGGCGTTTGGCTCACCATCTCCTCCCTCATCATCTGGATGGCCCTATCCGACTTCGGCCTGGCCGGCAATGCCCTGATCAACGTGCTTGCCGACGCCACCGGCCGGGACGACCGGCGCGCCGCCCGCGAGTACACCTCTTCCGCGGTTTGGTCGCTCACCGCCATCGGCGTCCTGCTCGCCGTCGTGGCGCTTCTCACCTTTCGCTTTATCCCCTGGAACCACGTTTTCCGCGTTTCCACGGTCGCGCCTCACGAGCTCGCCCTGGCTTGCGCTCTCACCCTGGCCTTTTTTATCCTCGGGCTCCCTTTAAGCGTCCAGGCCTCGGTCTACAACGCCCACCAGGACGGCTTCCTTACCAGCGCCTGGGGCATCGCCGTCAACCTTGTCTCGCTCGCCGCGCTGGTCATCGTCACCCGCTTCCACGGCGGACTGCCCCAGCTGGTCTGCGCGCTCTCGGGCACCCGCGTGTTTATTCTTTTCATCAACGCCTACTTCATCTTTTTCCGGCGCTACCCGTGGCTTTTTCCCGCCCCGTCGGCGTTCCGCTGGCACTGCGCCCGGCGCTTGTTCAAGCTGGGCGGCAAATACATGGTCACGCAAATCGGCTCGCTCGGCCTTTACCAGAGCCAGCCCATGATCATCACCCAGGTGCTCGGGCCCGCCCAGGTCGTCACCTTCGTCATCGCCCAAAAACTCATCACCCTGCCCATGGACCTGGTCTACATGGCCACCGCCCCGTTTATCCCCGCCTTCGGCGAAGCCAAGGCCCGCAATGACTGGGGATGGATCCGCGCTGCCTACCGCAAGGCAACCCTCGGCTCGGTCGCCGCCTCCATCCCCCTGCTCCTGGTCCTGGGCTTCGCCGCCAAGCCGCTCATCCACATCTGGGCCGGGACTGCCGCCGTTCCCAGCACCTCGCTGGTGCTCTGGCTCAGCGCCTACAACCTGTCCGGCGTCATGCTCATGGCTACCGGGCAGCTCATGACCGGCGTAGAACGCGTCAATCCCCTGGCCGTGTCGCTCGCCCTGTGCGCGGTCGGCACCATCGGCTTCGGCATCTTGTTCGCTCACTGGTTCGGCCTCAGCGGCGTCGCCGCCGCCATGATCCTCAGCAAGCTCCTCACCCTGTGGCCCATTCAGATGTGGGCTGTGCGCCGCATCCTCGCTCCCCGCGCGCCGCGGCCCGCGGAAGCAGCCGCCTGAACCGGGCCTAGCCGCCCTGGAGACCGGGATGCGCATCGCTTTCGTCCATGAGCCCCTTTGACCGCAGCACCCAGCCCCCCTGCCGCGCGCTCCACTTGGGCTCCGCCCAGCAAAACAAACCCGCCCCTGCTGCGATCTAACCCGGACGGATCAAACCGATGCCCTTTGAAACCCGCTATCACGCCGTTCCACCCGCGGACACCGACTCCTTTCGCTCCATGACCCCATGGGCCAAGTGGGTCTTCATTATGATGTTCTGCTCCTCCTTCGGGAAGACCTTCTACTATCTCGGCATCCCCGCCGCCAAAATTTTTATCGGCGACATCACCCTGGGGCTGTTCTTTGTGCTCCGCACCCGCGAACTGGCCAGCCGCTGGTTCGGCGCCCTCACCGGGCGCAACGTCCTCAGCCCCTTTGCGTGGGTGCTTCTGCTTTCCGTCCTGTTCGGCATCGTGGAGGTGCTGTACGGACTCCATTCCGGCTACTCCCTGCTCACCGCGCTGCAAAATCTGGTTTTCAATCTGTACCCCGTGTATTTCTTTCTAAGCTTGTGGGTCGGCTCCGAACACCCCACAATGCTTCAAAAAGTGATCCGCTGGTGGGCCTGGACGCTGGCTCTCTACGGGCCCGCCTACCTGCTGGTCCTCAACAAAATTAAGTGGTTCGTGCCCGGAACCGATGGCGTTCCGCTCTTTCCCCAGGCAGGCGGCGGCGGCATGTTCCTCCTGTCCCTGCTCGCGCTCGAGCGGCGCCCGTCGCGCTTTTGGCTCCCCATGGTCATGTGCGCCTTTATGATGCTCGCCGCCCAGGTCCGCTCGGAGTGGCTCAGCACCATTATCGGTTTCGTGCTGTGGGGCCTGCTGGAACGAAAGTTCGCCAGGGTCGCCCAGGCTTTTACCCTGATCGCCGCGCTGCTGGTGATCGGCTTTGTTCTCGATGTCGACCTCCCCTCGACCAGCTTGCGCGGAGGCGCGGTCAGCTCTCGCGAAATCGTCGCCCGCGGCCTATCCGCGGTCAGCCCCTCGCTCGCCCAGGAATACACCGCCTCCAAAAACACCGCCATGTATGCCGGTACCATCTCCTGGCGCACGCGCTGGTGGAGCGCCATCTGGGACTCGGTTTCGCCCGAGCACTCGCTCGTGAAAGCCGCGTTCGGCAACGGCTACGGATTCCCGCTCAAGGACCTTGTTCCTTATCTCAGGGCGGTCGCGGAGCTGCGCACGCCCCACAGCATCTTCTACTTCGCCCTGGGCTACTCCGGCTGGATCGGCGTACTGCTCTTCTTCGGGCTTCAAGCTGCTCTGTTCAAAATGCTCTGGCGCGTGTACAAGCTCACCGGGCAGAGCTGGGGCATTGTCGCCCAGACCATGACCGTGGTCGGCGCGCTCTTCGGCAATTCTCTGGAATCCCCCATGGAAGCCATCCCCTTCTATCTCCTGATGGGGTTATTTATCGGCCCCGTGCTGTGCCGCAGCATCATCGTCATCCCGGCCGGCACCCCGCGGGTGCTTGAGCGGCAGCCGCAGCTCGCCACCGCCCGGCAGCTCACCCCCGAGTCCCTCTGAGGCCAGCCCATGCGAACGCCCGCTCTCCTTCTTCTGCTTTTGTGCCCCCTTGCGGCGACGGCCGCGGTGGTCAACGTTAAATCCCGCGGCGCGCGCGGCAACGGGGCCGGTGACGACGCGCCCGCCATCAATCGCGCGATTGAGAAAAGCGCGCCCGGCGATACCATCTTCTTTCCCGCTGGTACCTACCGCCTCGGCGGCAAAGGCATCACGCTCGCCGCCGACCGCACCTACAAGGGCGACCCCGCCCGCGATTCGGTCCTGCTCGGCGCGGGCGGCTACACCCTCGCCAACGGCCCCTGGGACGGCGCGGTCGCGATCACCCTCAACCGCCTGGTTTTCGACGGCGGCGGCCTGCGCTTTGACGGCAGCAGCGTCTCGGCCCGCAGCATCTCGGTCACCGAATGCACCTTTCGGAACATCGTCGCCGGGGGGAATAACTGGACCACGCACGTCGGCATCTTTCTCGCGACCGGGGCCGAAAGCTCGCACTTCGACCACAACACCTTCCGCAACATCTTTACCGATGGCAAGTACGGATTCGACGATACCGACGCGACTGCTATTTGGGGGGCGGGTCTGGCCCGCTCCACCGTTGAGGACAATACCTTCGACTTTCTCAATGAAGGCATGCACATTATGTTCGACCGCACCGACGGCGCGGACGTGCTGGTAGCGCGGAACTACTTCACCCGCGTCCACCGCATTACCATGGAGTTTCAGCACGACCATGTCGACAACCTTGTGGTCCGCGATAACACCGTAACAGGACCCCTCAATCCGTACTGGCTGACCTATGGCATGTCCGTTATGTCGAACCCCGGGGAGGCCGGCCGCAGCACCGTCGTTGAAAACAACACGGTGGTGGCCAACACGCCGCTCGACCTGTCCGTAAAAAAGTGGAACTACTATCCCTACGGCATCGAAGTCGCGGGTACCAATGCCGTGGTCGCCCACAATCAGGTGATCGGTCTCTGGGGCACCGGGATCGGCGTGGGCCCGGCTCGTAATATCCGTCTGCAGAACAACCTAGTCTGCGGCAAGGTAACTAGTTACGGAAAGAGCATAGACCAGTACCTTGGCCCGCAGCCAGGCATTGTTTTGGCTGGAAACACCATCGCCGCGAACTGCCCGGCATCGGCGCAAGCGCTTCTGGCGGCGCATGAAACCAAGTAAAAGCCGAAATCTCCCGCATAAGTAATCGTCATCTAGTTACCTTTCCGGGCAGCCAAAGGGTTTTGACCATGTCGCAACTTGACGCTTCACTTTCGTGTGGAAGCGCGGGAAAGGGAGTGCTATGCTCCCCGTGTATTCAGTTCGTCAGGTAAGTAGAAAAGCTGCGGCTTGTAACCCAGACTGCGATAGCTTTGTCTAATCGCGGCAATTAGTTCAAAAAGCTTCTCCTTTTTCCCCTTTTCACAGTGCTGCCCGCTGCGAATCTGCTGTTACGGAGCTGTTGATGCCGATACATCCTGAAGCAAAAGATTGGTTTGCCTTTCGCGTCAAATCGCGCCACGAAAAACTCGTATCCACCGCGCTTCGCGGCAAGGGCTTCGACGAGTTTCTCCCTCTTTCTAAGTCAAAACGGAAATGGTCCGACCGATCCGTAACCTTGGATCTGCCTCTCTTCCCCGGCTATATCTTCTGCGATATCCCGCGCTCCGACATAGGGCGGGTCCGTTCCACCACGGGCATCGTGGACGTGGTCCGGGCGGGTTCGGCGCCCTTGCCCGCCAGCCGCCCGGAAATCGAAAGCCTGATCCAGGCTTCCACGTCCGGCCTCGAGCTGGAAGACTGCCCCTCCGTGGACATTCAATTGTCGGGCCGCGTCCGCATCGACTCTGGTCCGCTGGCCGGCTATGAAGGGGTCGTGTGCGAACAGCGTGGACGGCGGCGGCTCGTCCTGTCCGTCGACCTGCTTCAACGCTCCGTGCTCGTCGAGCTCGATCCATGCTCCGTAAGCCGATGCGAAGAGTTCCCCCGGTTTGCTCCGGCTTCGTTGCCCGCAGCCGAGTTCGCGCGCGCAGGCGCAGCCTTTTAGGAGATACCCTATGCCTCGCCTTTTCACTGCAGTTTTCTCGCTCGGCTCCCTGCTGGCCGCCTCGGCTGCGGCGCAAAGCACCGTTCCGGCGCCCGTACCCGCTCCGGCCGCGGTCGCCGCCTCCTCCAACCCCGCCGACAAGGGAGCGTACATCCTCGGCGCGGGTGACCAGATTGCAGTCCGGATTTTCGGCGCCGACGACCTGCCCGCCAACCCGGTTGAAATCGGCCCGGACGGCAACGCGAGCCTTCCCATGGTCGGCAAGGTCCAAGCCGCGGGGCTCCCGGTCCGGAGCTTTGAAGCCTCGCTCGCGCAAAAGTACGCCAAATATTTCCGCGACCCGCAGGTAGCTGTCTCCGTGACCGACTACCGCAGCCAGCCGGTCACGGTAGTGGGCGAGGTCAACCTCCCCAACGTGATCGAGCTCCGCGGCCCCACCCGCCTTATGCAGGCTATCTCGCTTGCCGGCGGCCTCCGCCCCGACGCCGGCGACCGGGTGCTGGTTTCCCGGGAGGCCTCCATCCGGCAGACCAACGCGCCCGGCGACCTTCAGGTCAAGGTATCGGCGACCCAAGTCGATTTGTCTAAAATCATCGACGGCACCGACCCCGCCGCCAACATCCTGGTTCAAAAGGGCGACGTCATCACCGTGCCGAAAGCCAAGATGGTGTACGTCGTGGGCGACGTAGCCAAGCCCGGCGGCTATGTGCTGGATGGCCACGCGAGCAGCTTAAGCGTACTCCAGGCCATTGCGCTTGCCGGCGGTGCCAGCCGCACTGCCGCCACGAAAAAGAGCAGGATCCTCATCGCTTCCGCGAGCCCGGACGCACCCCG
>CAXTVG010000087.1:0-360 GCA_964247505.1 uncultured Acidobacteriaceae bacterium | reverse complement strand
GGCGCGAGCCGCACCGCCAACATGAAGAGGTCCAGGGTTCTGGTCTCGCCCGGCCCGAATTCGACCCGGACCGCCCAGCCGATCGATCTCGACAAAATTATGGAAAACAAGGCGCCGGATGTGGCGCTCCACGCCGACGACATCCTGTTCATCCCTATCAGCGGGACCAAAAACGCTAAACTTCGCGCGCTCGAAGTGGCCGTCAATGTCGGTACCGGCATGGCTATCTGGCGCTTCTAGCAAACCCTGGAAAAGGAAATCCGATGCAGACATCCTTGACACCACGCCCGCCCGCCCCTGTTGAAGTCTTGGAGCCGGCTCTTCCGGGACCCGATTTTTCCCGGCTCAAAGGCACCACCG
>CAXTVG010000086.1:6962-7748 GCA_964247505.1 uncultured Acidobacteriaceae bacterium | reverse complement strand
TCCTGGGGCCCCCAGGAAAACTCCCAATCGCCGCCGCCGATGGCCCATGCGCCGAAGCCGATGGGGGTGAGGTGGAAGTCGGAGTCGCCGAGCCGGCGGAGTTCGAGCTGCGTGGGTGTGGTGGTCGCCATATTTGGTTGGGATGCGGGCGCGAGGGTGCGCAGGCAGAAGGAAGGCAGGCGGCGCTTCACCGGGCTGTTCGCTCCCCAGAAAAAGCGAACTCGCCCGCAGCCGTCCAGGGGCCGCCTTCGTAGCGCCACAACCGCAGGGCGGCGGCTTCCGCAACCCAGGGGCGGAAGCTCGCGGCGAGCCGGTCATGGAGGGCGCGCGCTTCGGTGGGGTCGACTTTGTTCTGGACGACCACGTGCGGGCGAAACGGCTGCTGGTCCTGGCGGGAAAGCCACGGGAGCCAGTCTGCCCGGAGCACGGCGTGGAGCTCGTGGAGCTCGGGCGCGCGCACAGCGTAGGCCACGCCCCGGCCCAGGCGCATCAGGTCGTCGACCTCAACCGCGAAGCCCGGCTGACGCTCCGCCACGCTCGTGAGCAGGTCGCGGATAGCCGGTTCTTCTTCGCCGGGCAGGGCGTGAAACAGCGAGATATGCGCCGGGATACGGTTCAGCCGGGCGGGGTAGTGGCGTCGTCGCTCCGCCTCGCACCGGGCCTGGTTTTCCCCATCGAGCGCGAGGGTTACGATAAGCGGGCGGAGCGCCTCGGAAGGCATGTGCGCGTGAGATGCGGGATACTTCTGTGCAGGGGATGCGCGGGATTTTGATATAGTTACTGACT
>CAXTVG010000086.1:0-6952 GCA_964247505.1 uncultured Acidobacteriaceae bacterium | reverse complement strand
GTTATGATGAGGGGTCGCGGCGGCTCGGGAGGCATGTGCGCGTGAGATGCGGCTTATTCTGTGCATGGTATGCACCGCATTTTGGTATAGTTACTGACTGGAGCCCTTGGTGCGTCTCGGACGCGGCCAGCCGGATTGCTCCCGCTTGCCGCTTTCCCAGCGGCCGCGCGAAAGGATCTCCAACAGTGCTAATGATTCGCCTGGCGCGCTTCGGCGCCCGCAAAAAGCCGTTCTACCGTGTTGTTGTGATCGAAAAGGACCGTGCGCGCAATGGCCGCTCCATCGAGCTGGTAGGCACCTACAATCCCCGCACCAACCCGGCCACCGTGGACTTCAAGCGGGAGCGCATCGACTACTGGACCGGCAAGGGCGCGCAGCTTTCCGACCGCGTCGCCAAGCTCCTGAAGAACGCGCCCGCCACCACGCCGGAGCCGGTCGAAGCGACTGCTTAAGGGTTTCGCTTGCGTTTGCGCCGCCTCTGTCGCGGCCTCGTAGAAAGCTGCTACTATGGGCGGCGAATCGCGGCAGTCCCTTCTTTGCGCGCCAGGGAGCGGCACATGAACGACCACCCGGAAAGCACTGACAGCACAACGGATCCGACGCGGGCGCTGGTCGCCGAGATCGCGCGCGCGCTGGTGGACGAGCCCGACGCGGTGGAAGTGGAAGCGCTGGAGCGGGAAGAAAGCACGGTGCTGCGGCTCCATGTGTCGGACGCCGATATTGGCAAGGTCATCGGCAAGCAGGGCCGGACCGCGCACTCGCTGCGCACGATCCTGAGCGCCGTGAGCATGAAATACCACCATCGCTACACGCTGGATATCGTGGAATCGGCGGACGCAGCGAAGCCGCAAACCCGCGACGGGCACGAGTAAACGTTCACCTTGGCTGCGATCCCTGTCAATCCGGCGCCCTGGCTGCGGGTGGCGCGCATTGTGCGTCCCCAGGGTCACCGGGGCGAGGTTGTCGCGGAACTGCTGACCGATTTCCCTGAGCGTTTCCACGGCCGGCCCACGGTTTCACTGCGCCCGGAGGGGGCTGAGGAGCCTGTACGCGCCGCCGTGGTCGAGAGCTTCCGGCCGCACAGCGGGCGGGTGGTGTTTAAGTTCGCCGGCTGCGATTCCATGAACGAAGCCGAACTGCTGCGCGGCTACGAAGTGGTCGTGCCCTGGGCCGAGCGCGCGAAGCTGGCAGAGGACGAGGTCTACATCGCCGAGCTGGCCGGGTGTACGCTCCTGGACGCGGGCACCGGCGCGCGTATCGGCACGGTCACGGATGTCGACCGGGAGTCGGGCGCGGGCGAGCTGCTGGTGGTCGAGGCCGAGGGCGGGCGCGAGGTGCTGGTGCCGTTCGTCAAGGCATTCGAGCCATGTTGGGATCTTGCGTCGCGCACCCTGACCATGCGGCTGCCTGCGGGTTTGATCGACCTGGGTGCAGCGGACGAGGTTTAGGCGATGCGCTTCGACATCCTCACGATCTTCCCTGACTTTTTCGGCGAGCCCGCGGCCAAAAGCGCGGACGGGGTGGGGATTTTCGGCTCCGGGATGCTGCGCCGGGCGTTGGCCGGTGGTCAGGTTGAGGCACAAGTCCACGATCTGCGCGGGTTCGCGCTAGACAAGCACCGCACAGTGGATGACCGCCCGTTCGGGGGCGGCGAGGGCATGGTGCTCAAGCCGGAGCCGTTCGCGGCGGGGCTTGCAAAGCTCGGAGTGGCTCCAAAACTGGAGCGTGCCTTGGAGCGCGAAAGCGTCATTCTGCTCTCCGCGCAGGGAACCCCGTTCACCCAGCAGGTGGCACGGGGCCTGGCTCGCCTGGACCGGATTGTGCTGCTGTGCGGCCGGTACGAGGGTGTGGACGAGCGCGTGGCCACGCTGCTGGCAGACCGGGAAATCTCGATTGGCGACTACGTGCTGACTGGCGGCGAGCTCGCGGCGGCGGTGATCGTGGACGCGGTCACGCGCCTGGTGCCGGGGGTGCTGGGCAACGCGGCTTCGCATGGGTTTGAAAGCTTCGGCGCGGAGGATGCAGCACTCCCCCACGCGCCCGCGCAGGCTCCTCGCGCCACTCACGGCGCAGGCGGCCTGCTCGATTATCCGCAATACACCCGCCCCGCGGAGTTCCTGGGCGAGCGCGTACCCGGCCCGCTGATGGACGGCAACCACGGGGAGGTGCGGCGCTGGCGGCGAGAGCGGGCTCTCGAAAAAACCTGGCGCAACCGGCCGGATTTGCTGGCGGGGGCGGAGTTGAGCGAGGCGGATCGGGCGTTTTTGGCCGGGCTTGAAGGTCTTGAAAGCCCCGGCTCGCTCTTCGGAAGGGCTCAAAAGGCTGATAAACGCTGGTAGCGGATAACAAATGACGACCGCGTGGCACTGCCGTTTTTACGCTATACTGATGATTCGGTTCGCGCCCGGCAGCCTTCGTGTGTCTTTCTGTCCGCATGCTGCAGCTGAAAAATCAAGTTTAGGAACGAGAAGCCCATGTCGATTCACCCTGTAATGCAGCGCCTTGCCGAAAAGCTGAACCGCACCGATCTTCCCGCTTTCGCGACCGGCGACACGGTGCGCGTCCAGGTCAAGATCAAGGAAGGCGAGAAGGAGCGTTTGCAGGCGTTTGAAGGCCTGGTCATCGCCTACAAGCGCGGGCCGCAGGGCTCGTTTACGGTGCGCAAGATGAGCTTCGGCCAGGGTGTGGAGCGTATTTTTCCGTTCAACTCCAAGGTGGTCGACAAGGTGGAGAAGCTGCGTTCGGCCAAGATCCGCCGGTCCAAGCTGTTTTATCTGCGCGGCCTGCGCGGCAAGGCGGCGCGGCTCAAGGAAGTGGAGCGCTCGTAGCGCTTTTTTGTGTGCGGAAGGCGTCTCCCGGCGAGGCGCTTTCTCCGTTTTATCCCTAGAAAATTCATGGCCACCGCTGCGCGCCGCGCTCCCTTGCCCGACTCCGAGGTTTCCAAGGCCACCCGCAAACTGCGGATGCTGCGTACCTTTGCCTGCGACGACGCGTTTGAGCGCGCGGCGCGGGAAACCGGCGCACAGCGGATCGCGGGGGTTGACGAGGTAGGGCGAGGGGCACTGTTCGGCCCAGTGGTGGCGGCGGCTGTGGTGCTTCCTCCCGGCTGCAACGCCGAGGCGCTTCAGGCCGCCGGACTGCGTGACTCCAAGCAGCTGGAACCCAGGGACCGCGAGCGCCTGGCCGTGATGGTTGAAGCGTGCGCGGTGGCGGTGCGGATCCACGAGATCGACGCGGCGACGATCGACCGCGTGAATATCTACCAGGCCACCCAACTCGCTATGCTCGCGGCGGTGCGGGCGCTTGCGCCGGAGCCGGACCACCTGCTCATCGACGCGCTGAAGCTGCCGATGGCCTGCGGGCAAACCAGCATCGTTTATGGCGACTCGCGCTCTCTGTCCATCGCCGCGGCGAGCGTGGTCGCGAAGGTGTACCGGGACGCCCGGATGCGCGAGCTGCATGCGCGCTTCCCTGTTTACGGTCTCGATGAACACAAGGGATACGCGACGCCGGAGCACGGGCGCGCGCTGCTCAAGCATGGGCCTTCCCCTTTGCATCGGCGCAGTTTTCGCCCGGTCTGGGAAGCGGCACTGCCGTGGGACCCCTATTTGGAGGAGAATGCGTGCCCCTCCGACTGATGTGCCTGACCGCGCACCCGGACGACGAAGCCGGGGCCTTTGGCGGCGCGCTGCTGCTTGCGGCGGCACGCGGCGCGGAAACCGCGGTGCTGTGCCTGACCGAGGGCAATGCGGGCTCGTATCGCGAACCGGGGCAGACGGACGAGGAGCTCGCGCGCCTGCGCCGGGCCGAGTTTGCCGAGGGCTGCGCTGCGCTTCGGGTGCGGGACGCCGAGCTGCTCCGGTACCCGGATGGCGCGCTGTTCGAGCAGCCGTTTTTGCCTCTGGCAGGCGTTCTGGTGCGGGCGCTGCGGCGGTTTCGACCCCATGTGGTGCTTACCTTCGGGGCCGAGGGCGGGGTGAACCTCCATCGCGACCACACCGCGATTTCGCTCGCGGGGACGGCGGCCTTTCACTGGGCTGGGCAGGCACGGTTTTTTCCTGAACAGCTTGGAGACCTGGAGACCTGGGCGCCGCAGAAGCTGTATTACGCGGCTACGGCTTTCCTGTCCAGTTCGGATGAGGAGCTGAAGCGGGCCGGCACACGGACGCCTGCATCGCTTCTCTACAGGTTGGACGCAGAGGTCAAGGCGCAAAAACTGACGGCATTCGCGAAACACACCTCACAAAAAGGATTGCTGGAGCGGGTGCGCACGGAGTTCGGGGATGTGTTCGCGGAAGAGGGCTACCTGCTGGCTGCGGCGCGGGAGCCCTCGCTCGATGAGCGGGATATGTGGGACGGCGTCGTGGAGTAATTCGTCAAAACAGTTCCCATGCTCTTGTAGAGCACGGTTCCACCCCATCCTGCAATCAACACGGGTGCCCCAGGTCTCGCTTTTGAGACCTGGGTTCTCGTGAGCGAAGGCTCACGACCGCACCAGAAGTTCACCGACAGGAAATAGGCTCTGGAACGGATTGGGCGCGACGCCCCAGATCCCACGTCTCAAAGTCGAGACGTGGGGCACCCGCGCACTGACGGGTGCGCTTATCAGCCGGCGGAAGGACGATAGTGCCTGTGCTGCACCTCAACAAAAACCCGCCACGAAGTGGCCGCCAGCCGCGCAGGCGGTTTTGCCTTTGACTCACGACTAGCGGGGAACGAGGACCCCGCGAGTGAGCGTGCCTGCGCTGTTTTCTACATCATCCAGACCGCCGAAGCGGCGGCTGCGGGCGCCGTAGGCCTCGATGGCCTCAAGGAGGTGAGCGCCGCGGAAGTCCGGCCACAGGCGGTCGGTGACAAAGATTTCGCTGTAGGCGATCTGCCATAGCAGGTAATTGGAAATGCGCATTTCGCCCGAGGTGCGGACCAGCAGGTCCGGGTCGGGCATGTCGCGGGTGTACAGGTGGCGCTCGATGTCCTGCTCGGTCAGGTGCTCGGCGCGCAGCAGGCCCTGTTCGATTTCGCGGGCGAGGCCCCGGACCGCGTCCACCAGTTCGGCGCGCGCACCGTAATTGAGGGCGAGCGTCAGGGTAGTGCCGGTGTTGGCGGCGGTCTCTTCGGCGGCCCAGTCCATGCGCTCGCGCACCTCGGGAGGCAGCTCGTGGGTGCGGCCGATGTACTGGATGCGGACGTTGTTGTCGTTCATGCGCTGGACGTTTGAGGTCAGATAGCTGGCGAGCAGGCGCATGAGAAAAGAAACCTCGAGCCGGGGACGGCGGAGGTTGTTTTCAAGCGAAAACGCATAAAGGGTAAGCCAGGGCAGGTTGATGCGCGAGGCGGTTTCAACCACATACTGCACCGATTCCGCGCCTTGTTTATGGCCGAAGAAACGCTTTAATGAGCGCTTACCGGCCCAACGGCCGTTGCCGTCCATGATGATGGCGACATGCCGGGGCAGGCGCGACGGGTCGAGACGGCGATAGATGGCCGCCTCCTCCACAGAAAGTTCGTGGACGCGGCTAGGCTGCTCGACTCCCAACGTAAAACCTCATTTCAGACCGTAGCATAGCGCGGGATGGGCCGCAAAGCCCGCCGTCCCGCGGGGACACAGCGGGTGCGCGCGGCCGCTCACGCGCGCGCGAGATGCCGCTGGCCGGTGGTGGCTTCCCGCGCCATATCGCGCGCGTGCCGTAAAAGCACCTGCTGCTGGAAAGGGCTGAGCCGGGCGGCGAGCGGAAGGACTGCACACAGGAACGGGTCGGCCATCACGGCGGCGAGCGCCTCCTGCCGGCGCGAGCGGGCGTCGTGCAGCAGCTCCCCAATAGGGGCTTCAAGCGCGGCGGCGAGGCGGGCCAGCGACGAAAGCGTAGGCACGGCCTTGCCGTTTTCTATCTTGGAGATGTAAGTGCGGGGTACGTCCATGCGCGCGGCGAGCTGCCGCTGGCTGAGGCTCTTGGCGTGCCGGATGGAGCGGACCGCGCGGGCAACGTCGAGCTCTTCGCGCGCGGGTGCCTGGGCTAGCTGGAGGGGAGCCGACGTGATGACGGGCTCTTCCGGTTCCAGGGGTTTGTGGCAGCGCCTGCAGTTTCCGCCCGAGGTGCGGAACTGGACAAGCTGGCATCGTTCGCAGCGCAGGACCTCGCGCGACTCAATGGTAGCTAGGGTTGTTGCCATAGATTGTCTACGGAGCGCCAGAGCGTGCGTGCCGTACGTCGAACCTCCCTTACTCTGCGCCGGGATATCGGCAATGTCAAGGCGCATTCCGAGTCGAAAGTGACTTTAGGCATAGGCATCGGGGAGATTCTGCGGCGAAAAGCTCGCGGCTGGGCCCTACACTACGGAAGCGCTTCCCACGAGGCTCTATAGATGGGCGCTTTGGCACAAGCAGAGGCAACACACGGAGTCGCCCAAACGCGACAACGGCCCTGCTGAAACAGGGCCGTCATCTCTCGTGAAAGGAGGATTGAGGAGCATGATTGAGCTGAACATGCGCTTCAACCTTGTGGTCCGCTTGCCTTTGCGGTGGATCGCCGCCCTGCTCTACCTTTTCAGGTAAACCAGGCCCAACACTTCCGGGGGTGTAGAGCCCCTCCGGAAGCTGAGAAGAGTATACCCCTCCCCTGCTCCTCTGCACAGCAGTTTGCTGCATTTTCGGATACTTCTGGCGGGCGGCGATTCCGGCGAGCTTGTCCACCCGGCCCCGCGCACAGCGCCCCAAGCCGGTATGCTTGGACCCATGAGCCCCCCAATCGCGGAACGGCCGCGACCCCGGAAAGGAAACGGAAGCGGCAGCCGCCGCCGTTTGAAACGCAAACCGCCCGGCCTGCTCGTCTGGTGGCCGCTGGCTTTAGGGCTGGTTGCCGCGCCCTTCGCGGTGCGCGGGGCCAGCGTGCTCGCCCTCACCGGGCCGGGAGCGCTGCGGGCGCTGTTTCCGTTTGTGGCGTTGGTCCAGGCG
>CAXTVG010000085.1:0-7752 GCA_964247505.1 uncultured Acidobacteriaceae bacterium | reverse complement strand
GGGGTAGAAGCCGTGCTTGACCGCGTGGCGGCAAAGTACGCGATGCCCGCGCTCGACACGCCCCTGCTGGCACAGCGTGGCGACCTTCTGCTGGTCGAAGACGCGGGGCAGCGGATCGCGGGGATCGTGGGGCTGCACGGCGGGGTGCTGTGCGTGGGGGAAACGGGATTGCATCGGCTCGAGCTTGCGGCGGCCAGGAAAGCGTGGAAGGTCTAAATGAGCAAGGCAATCACAGGCGCGGTGGAGCTGGGCGGCGCGATCGCCATGGGCGGTTACCTGGCCCTGACCCCGGAACTGCTGCTGACCCCGTATTACCTGAAAGTCATGTACGGCCTCGGGTTGATGGGCCTGGCCTCCGAGGCCGGGGCAGTCGCCGACCTGATCGCGCAAAATCGCGGAACCAACATCACCACCCGGCAACCCGCGGCGTACCGGCAGATCATTTACGGCGAGCAGCGGGTGGGCGGCAACCTGATCTACCAAAGCACAACCGGCTCCAAGCACGACCAGAACAACAACGTCATCGTGCTGGCCGGGCACACGATCGACGGCATTGTGAACCTCTACCTCGACGGACGGCTGGTGTATTTCAAACCGAGCGCGGGCCAAACGACCTGCCCCGGCGGGTACACCTTCGGCGGTGCGGCGAATGGGACGAAATACTACGACACCGGCAACGTCAGCTATAACTTCGGCGGCCTGGTGTTCGCGACCGCATACTACGGGTACCAAACCGCGGCGGGCGGCGCAGACGGCTCGCTGCACGCAAACGATAAGACTTGGGCCGCGGGCCCGAACGGGACGCCCTACGGCGGCGGGTGCGCCTGGGCGTATTTCAAGTACGAGTACGACACCGCGATGTTTTCGCAACAGCCGGAGCTGCGCTGGACCGTGCGCGGGCGCAATCAAATTTGGGACCCTCGCACCGGCACGACCGGTTACACCGCCAACTGGGCGCTTTGTGTCGCGGACTTCCTGTGCGACCCGGAGTTCGGCTTCGGCCTCGCGCGCGCGGAGATCAATCAAGCCCAGCTGATCGCGGCGGCCAACCTGTGCGACGAGGCGGTGCCGCTTGCGAACGGGAGAACCGAGCCCCGCTACACCTTTAATTCGCACTGGGATACGAGCAAAGCGCCGGGCGATGCGCTCCAGGAGATGCTTTCGGCAGCGGGCGGGAATCTCGTGTTCAGCGCCGGGCAGTGGTTCCTCTATCCGGCGGCGGCGTTCACGCCCTCGTTCCACTTCACCGACGCGGACCTGCTCGAAGACATCCAGTGGCAGCCTTACCGCTCCGCGCGCGACCTGGTGAACCGGGTGCGCGGGACGTTTACGGCCCCGAACTACCCGTATGCGCCGACCGGCAACCTGTACAACGCGAACGGCCACGACCCGGACGGGTATTCGCAAAACAACTTCAACTATGCCTGGCAGCCGACCAGCTACCCGGAGTACGCGCAGGACAATCTCCACGGCTACCCGAGCGACTTCTTTCTTGCGCAGGACGGGGGTGTGGAGCTGGTCGGGCAGCTGAACCTGCCCGCGACCATCTCGGTCGCGACCGCGCAGCGTCTGGCGAAAATCAAGCTGATGCTCAACCGGCAGCAGGGCTCGGGCACCTTCGCCATGAGCCTATCGGCGTGGCGCATGATGCCGATGGACGTTTTCACCTTCGATTACGTACCCTACGGCTGGGTCGGGAAGCAGATGCAGGTAACCTCGCTTTCGCTCGCCATGGACGAGAGCGGCGATGTGCCACGGCTGTATGTCCAGGTGCAGGCGCGGGAGTTTGACCCGAATAATTACGCATGGTCGGCGGCCGAGGAGCTGTCGATTCTGGACGTGCCGAACTACGCGCTGCAGCACGAGGCCGAGGTTGGTGTGCCGGCGAGCATGACGCTCAATTCGGGAGCGGGCTTTGATGTGGTCAACGGCGACGGGGTTCTCGTTCCCCGCGTTCAAGTGGAATGGACCGACCCGCTGGATGTGCTGGTGACCGGGATCGAAGTGCAGTACCTGCCCGCCGGGGGCGGCAACTGGGTGAGCTGCGGTATCGTGCCGGTGGGCATCGAGTTCACCTTTATCCTCGGCCTCAAGGCCGGGCAGGTCATCAGTGTGCAGATCCGGTCGTGGCGAGCAAGCGGGGCATTTAGCGCGTTTCTGCGGATCGACGGCTACACGGTTTCGGCTACGTCGTTGAGCACCATCACTTCGAGTGGGCTGCTGCCGGGGATACCGTTTAATCTGGCGAACAATGCGACGCTCGACTCCCTTCCATATTCAGGTCGCACCGATGTCGTGTACCTGCGGGTATACGGCCCCGGCGGACCTGGGGCGCCTTTTTCCGTATTTACGGGACAGGCAGCGATTTTGTTTTCATCCGCGCAGATGACGGCGACCCCGAGCACTTCCGGGTACCTAGTCATTACCAACCTGACGGGCGGGCGGTTGTATACCCAAACCGGAACCCAGTTCGGCACTTATACGTTTACCCCTAACTATATCGATACGCTTTCCGACGCCGCAATCTTGATAGGTTCCTGCACAACATGCACTTCCAGCGGTTCCGGAGGCGTTTCAGGCGGCGGAGGCGCGGGCGGCAACGGCTCGGGCGGTTCGCGCGGGGCGGCCTGCACGGTCGAACATACGGAGCTCGACACGCCGGACGGTCCGGTCAACAATATCCTGCTCAAGCACCGTCTGGACGCGGGCCACAAGGTGTATCTAATGGGGCGCGACGGGCCGGAGCAGCTGGTGCGGGCGCATTGGGTGTGGGTGCATCGCCACCAGAAGCTCACGGTGGGCGATGCGGTGATCGAGTGCTCGAACACGCACACGGTTTCGGTCGCGGGCGTTCACAAGCACTGCGCCGAGGTGCCAAGCGGGACGCTGATCGACACCCGCACCGGCCCCCAGGAGATGACACGCGAGGTGGTGGACACCACGGTTCGCGTGCTCGAATTAACGCTCGCCGGGCCCTCGCATGAGTACAGCGCGAGCGGCGTGCTGACCCACAATTACCTCAAGTACGCGAACCCCAACTAGGAGGCCGCCATGGCTGCTGACATAATCTCCCGCATCATGCAGCCCAACATGCAGCAGGCGCAGATTGTGCTGATGGACGACTACGGTACCGAGTACCACTGCTATATCGCCGTGTCCGAGGCCGCGCTCGCGCCGCAGATTCTGGCCGACGCGCAAGCCGGGATGGCGAAGCGCCAGGCGGATACGGAGGCCATGGCGCAGGCGATGGGGCTGCCGATGCCCGCACCGCTCACGCTTGCGGAAAAGCAGGCCCGGTGGGCGGAAAAGAACGCGCCGCCGGGCGTTTCCACGATGACCGTTACGGCCCCAGCCAAAGTTTAGAGAGGACTCCCCACGATGAAAACGCCCTTGTGGGCGGGCGCGGCTCTATGCCTCGCCTCCGCCGTTTTTGCCCAGACCCCCGGCTCGGTGCTGCCTTCAGCGGCCATGGCAACGATTACCGCGACGCAGATTGCGGACTCCTCCGGCGCGCCGCTGGTCGCTGGAACGCTTTGCTTTCAGCCGGTGGACGGCGTGGGCGCTCCGGCTTCCTATGGCGTCGCGGGCGGGGGCACGGCGCGGGGTACGAATGTATGTGCGCGGGTGGCGAACGGCGCTCTGGTTGGGCCGCTGGCGCTCGTGCGTAGCGACCGCTCTGTGCCGGTGGGGGTCAACTACCGGATCACGGTCACGGACGCGCGTAACGGCGAGGTCAAAACGCTGGGCGAGGCCGCGATTACGGGAGCGGCATGGGACCTGGGGCAGTGGGCTCCTTCGACGGTCGAAACCGAACCGCTGGCCGCGTGGATTATTGGGCCGCCGGGGCCTACAGGTTCCCAGGGCGCAGCTGGGTCGCAAGGATTGCCGGGAGCCACGGGGCCGCAAGGGCCAGCGGGCGTAGCGGGGCCGCAAGGACCTGCCGGAAATATCGGAGCCGTTGGCGCAACCGGGGCGACCGGGGCACAGGGTCCAGCAGGCATACTGTCGGTCGGCAACCTTTCCGGGCTGTTCACGAGCTCGCTGGCGAGCGGGGCGTTGAATTTCACGGGGGTTGCCGCTCCGTCGCTGCCATCGCTTGCAATTACCGGCACGGGCAAAAGCGTACTTTCTGCGGGCGGGTTTGTTGTGGATCAAGCGGACGCCTGCTTTGGCATCGGGACGAGCCCGACATACGGGATCTGCCGGACGACCCCCGCTCCGGCTGGCTGGGCTGTTCTCGGCGGCTATTTCAACGGGCTCGAAATCCAGGGCACATCCGCCAACACCGGCACTCCCATTTTTGGCCTCGCCAATAGCGCGCAGGATGGCGGCCTCGGCCTGAATTCAATGGCATTCGTGGTGGGAGATAACAGCTCGGTCTACACCTACAACAACACGCTCGATGACGGTGTGGGCAATGAAACCGCGAAAGGGAACGATACGGTCGGCGGCGCGTTACAGGTGAACGGAACCGCCACGGTTGGAACCACGGGCACCAAGACCTCCCTCACCGTCAACGGCAACACGACGACGACCGGCAACGAGCAAGTCAATGGGTCGCTCAACGCGGCCGGAACTCTATCTGCCGGTACGCCGGGGGCAAACAACTACTTCGGTGTCAACGTCCAGAGCGGCTGCTTTGGGATTTACCAAAGCACGAATTCCCTAAATTACGGCGTGTGCGGAGCGCTGCCCTCGCCGGGCGGCTGGGCTTCACTCGGCGGGTATTACAAAGGGCTGGGAATCGGCGGTTCGACCAGCGGTACGGGCACGCCTATCTTCGGGGTGCTGGCCTCGAACCAGAACTCCAGCGGGCTCGGCCGCACCGCTATTACGGTGTACGACAACAACAATGTCGTCACGTACAACAACCAACTTGACGACGGGAACGGGAACCAGTTAATCAAAGGCTACGCTGTTTTTGGCGGTGCGCTCTTGTCGGCAACGGCCCCCGCGGTCGCTTCGGCAGCGAGCATTTATCTCCCCCGATCGCCCGTTCATGTGTCAGGCACGGCGGCGATCTCGAGCATCACGCCGCCCGCGGGAACGTCGGCAACGGTCGGCGCAACAATCGTGCTGATCCCAGACGGGGCCTGGACGACGGTGACGGGCGGCAATATCTACGCGGCCGGAACGGCCACGGCCGGGGTTCCGGTCACGGCCGTCTATGACGGCTCGAAGTGGTATCTGCACTTTTAGCGCGCTTGCGCCGTGGGCTGGCGCTCGTTGTTGAGCCGGTACTCGTGGACGGCGAGCAGACTTTCCACCTTGGTCAGCCTGTCTTCGATCCGCTCCAGGCGGGCATCGATCCGGTCGAGCTGCTTTTGGACCTCATCGATACGCGCGCCTAAATTGCCAGTCGCCCCGTCGACCTTGGCATTGATGTAGAGCACCAGCGAAGTCGTCTGGAACAACGCAACCAGGACCGGCACAGCAATCAGGATGTAGAGCTGCACGTTGGTCATAAGCGCAGAATACGCCGCCGCCGCCGAGCCGGGCGGAGAAGGTAACTACACAGGAGTAACCATGCTCAGACCCTCCCAACAGGCCGCGCTGACAAACTTTTACTTGGCCGCTCGCGCCGCCAACCACGTCTGGCCAGCGATGGCCGCCTGCGAGGCCGCGCTCGAGTCGGGTTGGGGCATGAGCCAGCTCGCGCGCAAGGCCAACAATTTTTTCGGGCAAAAGCAGTCGACGGTCCCGGTCTACACGACGCTCGCGATGACCACCCGCGAGTGTGTCGCCGGGCGGTGGCAGGACTGCAATGCGCTTTGGGTAGTGTTCCCGTCGGCGCAGGCTTGCTTCGCGGCGCGCATGGACCTGCTGCGGCGGCTGCCGCGGTATGCCCCGGCGCTGGCGGCGAAAACGCCCGAGGCGTATATCCGCGCGATCTCGCCCCAGTGGGCGACCGACCCGGGCCGCGCGGGCAAGTGTTTGTCGATCTACGAGCTGCACGGGGAGTGTTTCGCATGAACGGACTCAAGAGCGTGTGGCACAAATGGACGGAGGCGGAGCATGCAATTGCGGCAGGTCACCAAGCAAATGATGGGGGCGGCGGTCACGGCGTCGGCGCTCCTGGAGATCCCGGAAGTCTCGCGCCCGCTGCTCCAGGCGGCGGCGAAACACCCGCACCTGAGCGTGCTGCTGGGCGCGGCGGTAACGATGGCGTCGCTGCTCCACAACCCCCGGGTGATCGAGGCGCTGGGCATCCGGCAGACGAGCACGGAGGTCGTGCCGGTGGAGACGCCGGAGACCCCGCCCCAGGCGTAGCCGCCCCGGACACTTCCTCTTTTGCGACCGCGTTTGAGGTGCTCGCGGCCCAACCATCCACCCCAACCCCACAGGAGACACCCGTGAGCATCGCCACCGTTATCGCAGACGCCGAAAAAGATATCAACATCGCCGAGGTTTGGGTGACCAAGATCAGCTCGTTCGTCAAGACGCTCGTAACCCGCGAAAAGGCGCTCGCTCCGGAAGTGGCCGGCGCGTTCCTGACCCTGGCCGCCGACTGCGAGGAGTTCCTGGCCGCGGCGACCCCGGCGGTCGCGGGCGAGGGCTTGAACTTCCCGGCCGATTCGGTCGCCTATGCCGCGTTCGTCAAGCTGGTCGGGGACTTCCAGGCCATCGCGGCCGTGGTCAAGGACGCCGCCAAGGCCGCGTAGCGCAACCCGTTACAGTTTGTAACCAGTTGCCCCACTTCGCCCCCGGTTCGCCGGGGGCGTTTTCTTAGTGAACCGCGATTTCGAGGTCCTGCTCTTGAGTGTCGGTCTGTTCAGGGTTGCCGGAAAAGTATGCCGATGAGGGCCCATTGCCGACGCCAGCTCGCATGGGAACAAACCGTGGCGTCCGTTTCACCTCTTGCCGTCGGCCGGTTAGAAACCGACGAATCCTGAGCGTGGCGGACACGGCGACTGCGGTAAGGGCGACGGCAAGCTCACCTTTTCCGATAAGAAGAATCTGGTCGCTCATTGATTGATCCAGTCTGTGATGTGGCCTAAGAGCCAGGTTGCAAAGCCGAAAGCGATCATCTTGTGCTGCACGGAAGTGCTGATGCTGCCCTGGGTGCTGTCGATAACCATGAAAACTACGGTTAGAAGTCCAGCCTCTCTCAAATCATAGGCGACGTGATCTACGAGCCTTCGCGCGCCGCGTTTCTCCTCTGCACTCAACCGGGAGCCCCGGTCTGAACCGCTTGTTTCATTTCGATGCCAAGATTACGCGCCGGATGCGGGAGGCGCAAGGGGATCGGTGTTGCTCCGCTGCAACCGTCCGTAATCGCATTCCCAAATTGGAACACAGCCGCCCCCGGTTCGCCGGGGGCTTTTCTTTTGCCCCGGGAGGCAAGATGATCGGCAAATTTATATTTCTGCGCTGGCCGGATGGCCGCTGGACACTCGCCTTGGACCGCGACGTCACCCCAGAGGAGTTCGAGGATCTCGCGGGCTGAGGCGGGCGCTTGAGGTTTTCCCGCGCTCCTGTCCCGATGCGGGGCAGAAGGCTGGAAAGGTGGTGCAAACGGCACCGGAAGGCTGCCAAGATGCGGGCCATGGATCATTTCGGCTTGATGTTCATTCTCCTGCTTGTCGGCGTCGTCGGCGTCGGCTTGTCTGCCCTGTCGTCCCACACCCCCTCCCGGGAAACTCCATCCGTTTACCAGCCCGCGCCACGCGCCGCCGAGGAGGAATGGACCGAGGGCGAAGGACTCACCGTGCTGGTGCGTGGCGGCCGCTGGCCGGGCCCCGACGGCACCGA
>CAXTVG010000084.1:0-7776 GCA_964247505.1 uncultured Acidobacteriaceae bacterium | reverse complement strand
AAGCAACGGCGCGGGGGATCCTTGTGAGCTGGGACGCGGCCGCGAGCGCGGAGCCGCCCGCGGGCGAGCGCTTGCTGGTCCGGCTCACTCGGGAGCAGATTACGGGCGCACCCGCTGCCCCGCCCGTCACCCTGGAATCTGCGGAACACTGGGAGCCCGGCGCGGGGCGGTGGGCTCCGGACCACACCGTGGATGCCGCCGCTCCCGTTCCCGGCACTTACCGGTACCGGGTGGAGCTGGTCGCGGAAGCCGCACTCGGTAAGCAGTCTGTCGAAACGGTCGGGACCGGCGCGGACACACCGGCCATCGCAGCCCGGGACGTTTTCCCTCCAGCAGTTCCCGTGGGCCTGGAAGCAGTTGCGAACCCGGAAGGCGGATCGATCGATCTTTCGTGGAACCCGGGCGGCGATCCCGATCTGGCGGGCTACTTCGTCTACCGCCGGACGGCTGGAGCTGCTGCGGCGCCGGAGCGGGTGAGCGGAAAAGCCCCAGTTTCGGCCCCAGGCTGGAGCGACGCGACCGCTAAACCCGGTGTGCGATACGCCTACTCGGTTTCCTCGATCGATGCGAGCGGGAACGAGAGCGCGCGCTCCCCGGAGGCGATAGAAGCCCTCCCCGCGCCCGAAAACCCACGCCGTTAAGGTGGATTCCAGCTGATGAGACGGGTGCCCCACGTCTCGATTTGCGACGAGGGTCTCCGCTGAGCCAGCCTTCTCGATCGAAAGCAAAACGCTAGAATCGGGCCATGCCCATTACCTGCGAGGTTGTTCGCAGTGCGGACGCGTGGGAAGCGCTCACAGAGGAGTGGCTTGCGCTGTGGCGGAGCGATCCGGCAGCGACGCCGTTTCAGCATCCGGCGTGGCTGCTGCCCTGGTGGCGGCAGTTCGGCCAAGCCGACCTGCGTGTCTTCGTGATCCGGGACAGGAGCGCACTGCTCGCGCTCCTGCCCTTGTATGTGCTCCCCAACTCAGGCTCGGGCGAGCGGCAGCTTCTGCTCGTCGGGGCCGGCACTTCGGATTACCTGGACGGCATTTTCTCGCCGCCTTGCGAGCCGGAGGATCTGCGGCCCGTGATAGATCTTCTCGCACAGGAAGGCGGCTGGGATCGCGCGCACTTCACGCAGCTGCGCGCCCGTTCGCCCCTGCTTCGGGCGCTCGAGGGGCTTGCAGGGGCGGGTATAGCGCGTTACGAGGGAGAGGCTTGCGGGAAACGGCCTGCCGTGCCGATGCGGGGGCTGCCGCCCAAGCTGCGCGCCGAGGTGCTGTACCGGCGCAATGCGGCTGCCGGCCTGGGCAAGCTCGCGCTGGAGCTTGCCGGCGAGCAAACCTGGGAGCCGATGCTTCGGCAGCTGGTGCGCTTCCACACGGAGCGCTGGGAGCAGGCTGGAGAGCCCGGCGTGCTGGCCGACCCGCGCGTGCTCGCCCATCATCGCGAAGCGATCCCGCGGCTGCTGGCGAGTGGGCTGCTGCGGCTGTGCGCGCTGCGGGCGGGCAGTGAAGTATTGGGCGTGCTTTACTCCTTCGCCGACCCGCCGGAACGCGCCGGGCGGACGCAGTATTTTTACCTGATGGGCTTTGCGCCCGAGCGCAGTTCCCTACGTCCAGGCACGCTGCTCACAGCCTTCGCGACCGAACAGGCGGCGGAAACAGGGTTGGCGACCATCGACATGCTTCGGGGAGACGAAAGCTATAAGAAATTTTGGCATGTGGAGCGCGTCGGGACCTTTGGAATCAGCTTCGATCGCGCCGCTATCGTTCCGTAACAGGACTGCCGGCTCACTGGTTCCAATACGGGAATCTGAGGATGGAATGGCCTGTTCTCTTGCGCTGCGAACCGTTGCGCCGTGCCATACTTACCCCGGTAAGCGCTTCTGTTTCGCTCAAGCCGGGAGCAGGTCTCGCTGAACCGAAGCGCAGCCGAGACCGGGAGCGCTTCGATGCATCCAATAGAGTGGAAGCGCCCGTTTCGCCCGGTCGGGAGCGCGGCGCATGGAGGATACGCCGATGGCCCAAACACTTTTGGAACAACTACGCACTATGACCACCGTGGTCGCCGACACAGGAGACATCCAGGCGATTGAAAAGGTAAAGCCGCAGGATGCGACGACCAATCCTACGCTGATCACTACCGCCGCCGGGATGCCCGCCTACTCGCAGATTGTGGACGACGTGCTGCTCGAAGCCAAGAAAAAGCTGGGCGAGAACGCGTCCGACAAGGATGTGGCGAACGAGGCTTTTAAGCACCTGGCCGTTGCGTTCGGGAAGAAGATTCTGGCCATCATTCCGGGCCGCGTTTCCACGGAAGTGGACGCGCGCATGAGCTTCGATACGGAAAAAACGCTGGAGCAGGCGCACCAGATTATCAAGATGTACGAGGACTCCGGCATCGGCCGGGAGCGCGTCCTGATCAAGATCGCATCCACCTGGCCGGGAATCAAGGCAGCGGAAAAGCTGGAGCAGGAAGGCATTCACTGCAATCTGACGCTGCTGTTCGGCATCCATCAGGCCGTGGCCTGCGCGGAAGCCAAAGTCACGCTGGTTTCGCCCTTCGTCGGGCGCATCCTGGACTGGTACAAAAATGATACGGGCAAGGACTACCAGGGCGCGGACGACCCCGGCGTGCAGTCCGTGACGAAAATCTACAACTACTACAAAAAGTTCGGCTACAAGACCCAGATCATGGGCGCGAGCTTCCGCAACTCGGGGGAAATCAAAGAACTGGCCGGCTGCGATCTGCTGACAATCTCACCAAAGCTGCTGGGTGAGCTGGATGAAACCCAGGGCGAACTGCCCCGCAAGCTGGACCCAAAGAATGCAGACAGTCTCCAGATCGAGAAAATCTCGATGGACGAGCAGACATTCGAGAAGATGCACGCGGAAGACCGCATGGCGCACGACAAGCTGAAGGAAGGAATCGAGGGCTTTTCGGAAGCGCTTGAAAACCTGGAGCAGCTGTTGGCAAAGCGGCTGCAGGAGATGGGCGCAAGCGAGGAAAAGCCGGTCGGCGCAAGGTAAAGCTTGAGAAAGAGCAGGCTCTGCCTGCTCTTCGCTTCCTCAATGTGCTTGCCGAGCGAGCCTCGGTTCGCTACACTAGGGTTCGGCTTTATGAATCACCACGCCCGTTGAACTTTGGGATTCGGCCGGAAATCTTTCGAGTTCGTCTCGCGTTGGAGCGAAAATATGGCGCAGGTTTGTGCAATTTGCAGCAAAGGTCCGCAGTTTGGCAACAACATCTCACACGCGCACAATGTCACGCGCC
Organism: uncultured Acidobacteriaceae bacterium; assembly: GCA_964247505.1. Lineage (GTDB taxonomy): Bacteria > Acidobacteriota > Terriglobia > Terriglobales > Acidobacteriaceae > EB88. The sequence goes on along the minus strand of CAXTVG010000084.1, from coordinate 4,518 downwards.
GGAGATGGAACGTCAATCTGCGACCGGTAAGGGCTAAGGTCGGCGGCGGCTCGCGGAAACTGCGGGTCTGTACTTCATGTATTAAAAGCGGCAAGGTCGTGAAAGCGTAGCATTGCTTTCACCGCCTCTTTGAAAAACAAAGGCCCGGAGAAAACTCCGGGCCTTTTCTGCATTTACAGCATGGGGTGCGCGCCTCTTCATCTTCCTTCAAACTTCAGCGAGGCCGAATTGATGCAGTAGCGCTCCCCAGTGGGCTTGGGGCCGTCGGGGAAAACATGCCCCAGGTGCGCATCGCAGCGAGCGCAGGTCACCTCAATACGGCGCATCCCATAGCTGCGGTCCTCATGGGTCGCTACTGAATCCGCTGAAACGGGCTGCCAGAACGACGGCCAGCCGCTGCCGGACTCAAACTTCTCCTCCGAGCGGAACAAGGGCGCATCGCAGGCGATGCAGTGGTACACCCCATCCGCGTGGTTCTGATAGAGAGCACCGCTGAAAGCCGGCTCGGTCCCTTTTTGGCGCGTGACCCGGTACTGCTCCGGCGTCAGCAGGGCACGCCACTCCTCCTCGGTCCGCTGCACTTTGTCCTGCGTATTCGTAATTGCCATGCTGGTAAACTCCTCGTTTATTTAGATGGCGCGCAGGGCGAAAGGAAGCTACAAGCAGGCAATGGCTTCGATCTCGACCCGTGCATCACGAGGCAGCCGGGCGACCTCGACGGTGGACCTTGCGGGCGGCGTGACGCCCTCGGGTGCGAGGAATCGCGCATAAACCGCATTCATGGCCGCGAAGTCGTTCATATCTTTCAGGAACACCGTGGTTTTCACCACGCCCGCGAGCGAAGAACCAGCCGCGGCCAGCACCGCCTCGAGATTTTTGAGGACCTGCTCGGTTTCGGCCTCGACGCCGCCGGGGACGAGCTGGCCCGTGCCAGGGTGGAAGCCTACCTGCCCTGAGGTGTAGACAAAACCGCTTACGAGCACCGCCTGCGAGTAAGGGCCAATAGCGGAGGGTGCATTTCCGGTTGAAACAGCTTGCTTTTGCGTGTCGCTCATCACTCTATTCTGCCCTGAACAAGCACATTTGCGATCGGCTCGGTTTCTGTCCGCAATTCTGTATTTTTCTATTGTTTCCTGGACTACAAAATGCGTTTTGCGCCCCAACCCTCGCAGGCTACTCGTCCGCAATGTCCCAATTGGGCGCATTTTGTAGTTTGGCCACCTAGATGCAATGCTGCTGCCAATAGCTATTCCCTCCCAAGGAGTTGTAGATGCAGCGTTTTCTACGTCGGCGGGTTTCGCGGCTGAGTGGTGGTTCCTTCCATGGCAGGGCTGGCGCAGCAACTTTGGCCGGCTCGCTTCTGTTCGGTTTCGCGGGCGTACCTACTGCATTGCATGCCCAGGCGGTTTCCGTAAACGGCGGCTCGATCCAGGGCTCGATTACCGACCCCAGCGGCGGCGTCCTGCCCGGGGCTATTGTGATTATCAAGAGCACGGATACCGGGCTCACCAAAACCCTGAAAACCGACAATTCCGGCTTCTACAGCATCGGCCCCTTGAACCCCGGGCCTTACACCGTCACGGTCACGCTGAACGGCTTCCAGACCCTGAATGTGCAAACCGTGGTTCGGACAGGCACGGCGACCAGCGGCAACTTCAAGCTGACGGTGGGCTCCGAGGCGCAAACCGTGCAGGTGAACGCGGGACAAATCCAGGTCAACACGGACCAGGCCGGCGTTTCTGACGTGATCACCCGCGAACAAATCCAGTCGCTGCCTATTAACGGCCGCAACTTCCTCGACATCGCGCAACTCCAGCCGGGCGTCATTCTGCAGAGCGGCGAAACGTTTGATCCGACCAAGGCGGGCTATTCGGCCATTTCGGTTGGCGGGGTTTCCGGCCGCACCACCCGCATCCTGCTCGACGGGCAGGACATCACGGACGAGACGGTCGGCACGACGATCATGAACGTGGATGAAGGCGCGGTCGATGAGTTCCAGCTCAACCGCTCGACCCAGGACGTTTCGGGCGAGGTGACCTCGACCGGGCAGGTGCTGGTCGCAACCCGCTCGGGGACGAACGCCATCCACGGTGAGGCTTTTTATAACTTCCAGGATCACACTGTGGGGTTCGCCAGAACTACCGGCGGATTCGACGCTCCGTTCCAGCGGAACAACTTCGGCGGCTCCTTCGGCGGCCCAATTCTCAGGGACAAGCTTTTCTTCTTTGGCAACATTGAACGCATCAAGCAGGACCAGCAGGGATCGGCGACGACCAGCCCAACCTTTGTAGGGCTGCAGAACCAATTTCCTTTCATTCCGGCGCCCTACCGCGAGACGTACAGCACGATCCGCCTGGACTACAACGCGCCTCACGGGATACATCTGTTCGTGCGCGGCGCTTACGACGTGAATGCGGACACCTCCAATTATCAGGAGCTGTATTCGCTATATACGAACCGCGACAATGTGCCGGCGATCGTAGGCGGCGCGGACTTTGTGACTGGACGCTTCACGCACTCCTTCCGCGGTGGCTATGAAAAGTTCCACAACCTGCTTGTGGACGGCACCGGCGGGCAAACCTCGATTTACAACCCGAGCGCAACTATTGGAGAACCCCTGACGCTGTACGATTCCGCGGATAACTTCTATGCCGGGCCGAACCGTCTGGCGCCCCAGGGTACCTACCAATCGGACAAGCAGCTGCGGTACGACGGAACCTGGACCAGGGGGGCACATACCGTCAAGTTCGGCGCAAGCATGAACCGGATTCTGGGCGGAGGCTTTGCCGCCTTCTACGGGCCTTCGCTGTTCGCTAGCTTCAACTCGTCGAAGCTGCTGACGAACTGCAATGGAGACCCAACGCAGCCGGCGTGCCCGGATGATCCGCTTCACGGCTACTCGGCCTCCCGGTACACCATCGGCAACAATAATGGGTTCTTCACGGAGCAGCCCGGCTTCGGCCTGACCGGCGGCGGCCAGCACGACTGGCGGAGTGGCGCCTACGTAGCCGATTCGTGGAAAGTTTCGCCATCGTTTACCGCGATTGCCGGCCTGCGCTGGAGCGTAGATACAGACCGGGCCAACCAGGACCTGCCCACGCCGCTGTGTTCGAGCGTCGATCCCTCGCTGCAATTTCCGGGCTGCACGGGCAATACTCCGTTGTTTGATCAGTTTCAGGCAGGCCTGGGCAAGCGGACACACCAGCCTTACGGTAACTTCGGACCGCAGGCAGGGTTTGTGTTCAGCCCCGGCGACCATAAGACCGCAGTCCGCGGCGGCATCGGTATCTTCTACGAGAACGATGTCTTCAACAACACCTCAAATGCGCGCAGCACAGTGGTCAACGCTAACGGGAACTATTTCAACGACACTCATCTTTGCGGAGGCACCAACCAGATCACAATTCCAGGAGGGGGTGTCGTAACCCAGCTCGGCGGCACACCAATCTCGACGATCTGCGCCGAGCCCATTGCCCAGTCAGCGCTCCAAATTAATCAAATCAAGACACAGTATGTTACTGCTTCGCAAACCGGCGGCTCAAATCCCGCATATATTGGCAGCCCAGCTGGCGGCTTGTATGCATCCGGCATTTACGGCTCGCAGTACCTGTCGCCGTATTCGATCCAGTTCAACGGCGGCGTACAGCGCGAGCTTGCCAGGGGAACGGTCCTGACTGTTGACTATGTTCATAACGCCACACTCAAGGTTCCGGTCCTCATCGACGTAAACCACGTCGGCGCGGCGCGGTATTTGAACAAAGCGGCTGCGCAGGCGGCGATTCAAGCAGAACTTCAGGCCTGCGGTGCGAACTCGATTCAAAATGCAGCGCAGCCGGGCGGCTGCCCGGGCGGGTCCGGCGTTGATGCTGCCGGCAATCCAAACAACTCGGCTACAATTGCCGATTTCTCTGGCAAGGGCCTGGACTCGATCAATCAAATTACGGGCGGCCCCTCGGCTGCTGCCGCCGGAATCCCGCAAGTAGCCTTCGGGGGGATTAATCCGAATGTCGGTACCGGCAGCTTTATCCTGCCGGTTGGACGGTCCGGTTATGACGCGCTTCAGGTTGTGTTCCGCCAGCAGGTGTCGCACCCGGCCCCTGGCATTCTGAATGGCAACTTCCAAGCCTCCTATTCGCTGTCGCGAGTGGTAAATCCGATCAAAGAATCCAATTCCGGGGACCAGTTTTTCAACGGTGGGCCCTGGAACAACGACAACCCGAACGAGTACCTGGGCCGTCCGAACTTGGACCACTCTAACGAGATCAGCTTCGGCGGCAGTGTTTCCGTGAAGTACGGGCTGAACGTCGGTGTGATCGGGCACTTTTACTCGGCGCCCGCGACCAGCTTGTCGCTCGATAACAGCACAGGCAATGGCGGCGAAATCTTCCGGACGGACATTGACGGGGACGGCACCACCGGCGATCTGATTCCTGGAACCAATCCCGGCGCATACATGCACCAGATCAAGGGATCGGGGCTGAACAGATTGATCGGCAGCTACAACGCCCAGAACGCGGG
>CAXTVG010000083.1:849-7878 GCA_964247505.1 uncultured Acidobacteriaceae bacterium | reverse complement strand
TCTACGCTCGAGTTCCCAGCCATGACCAGCAAACGCTTCCGCTTCAGATCAAGGCCATGCGCGAGTACGCCGATCGACGCGGTTGGCAGACCGTTGCTGAGATCAAGGAGGTCGGCTCCGGTGCTTTGCAGCGGCCAAAGCGGGAGGAACTGCTCGACGCGGTCCGGCGCCGCGAACTAGATGCCATCCTTGTCTGGCGACTGGATTGCTGGGGCCGCTCGCTCCCAGACCTGGTCGTCCCCCCTGAAAGAGCTCGCCGAGCTGGGTATCGGCTTCGTTCCTCTCACTGAGGCCTTCGACATAACCACACCCACCGGCCGCGCTCTGGCCGGAATGCTTCTCTGTTTTCGCCGAGTTCGAGCGGGAGATTCTGCGCTCCTGGCGCTGCTCGAGCTCGCCCGCAGCCGCGCCGTGCTGCTCGCGCAGTTTCGGCCTTTTACGCCTATCTTGCTTCAGCGGGTCGACACCTGAGATTTTGGGCTCCCGATTAGGCGGGGTAGCGTATGTACAGCCGTACGAAAGGATCAACCATGGATGAGAAGCCGGGTTACAGCTTAAAGATAGCTGCTGCGTAGCTAGATGATAGCTACCAGATAGCCACTGGGTAGCTATTAGTTTTCGGGCGCCCAAGTGGGTCTCGCATTGGGAATTGGCTTTATTCCCGGCACAACGCAAGTGTGTTGTTGCACGACCTTGTAATTCTCATGGCCTGTGCTGGGATACATCGCTAAATTTGGCGCGAATCGGGCGTCACCGCCGATTGCTGGTCCTGCGAAGCCTTCGACTGATCTACACGGGGACGCTTCAATGGCTACCGAGGCGGCGTTCTATGGCGTTTCCGAGACAAGCCTGTATCGCGCGCTGCGCGCGCACCTGCGTCCGAAGGCGGTGGGGCGCTCTGACAGCGGCGTACCCCGCGTGCTTGCGCGAGATGCGATGGAGCGCTACTGCGAGCTGATCGCCGCCGTGAAGGTGCGGACCTCGAACCTGAAAGGCCGGTGCCTATCGACGGGCGAAACCATCCAGCTGCTGGAAGAGTTCGGGGTGGAAGCTCCGGAAGGGCTGGTCAAGCTCGAGCCGGGCTTGCGCAAGCTGAGCACGGTGAACCGCTACCTTCTGCAGTGGAACTATGACAAGGAAAGCTGGACGCGTCAACCGGCCGCGGTGCGCTTCCAAGCCGGCCACAGCAATGAGTGGTGGCAGTTCGACCTCAGCCCATCGGACCTGAAGCAGATTAAGGAGCCGCCGTGGCTGCGGCCGGACCGCGCCGCTCCCACGCTGATGCTGTTCAGCGTGATCGACAACCGCAGCGGCGTCGCCTAACAGGAGTACCGCTGCGTGTACGGGGAGGACGTGGAAGCGGCGCTGCGTTTCCTGTTCCACGCGATGGCCGCACCTTGCTGCTGCCGGCAAGGACGGCCGCCGGATCACGGGCCAGGCCAAGGGCAAGGTAGAGCGGCCTTTCCGGACGGTCAAGGAGATGCACGAGACCCTTTATCACTTTCATGAGCCAGCCACCGAAGAAGAGGCCAACGCCTGGCTTTTGAACTTCCTGCTCCGCTACAACGCCATACAGCACCGTTCGGAGCCGCACTCGCGCATGGAGGATTGGTTGGAGAACCTGCCTCCGACGGGAATCCGCGCCATGTGCAGCTGAGAGCGGTTCTGCATCTTCGCCCGCGAACCCGAGCGGCGCAAGGTCGCAAGCGATGCGCGCGTCACCTGTGACGAGGCATTTGAATTACCCACGACACTGTTAATTGTAAAAGGCGAAATGGGTTATACTCAGCGGTGCCACAGGCTGTGGCACTTTTCTAGAACAACGCTTATGCCCCAGCTCTCTCATCTTCCGAACGGCTATGCAGAGCTCCTGGAGGAGATTGTGAGCCGCGTCGCGCGTTCCCAGACCCGGGCCGCCTTGGCAGTCTCCCGGGAGCTTGTGCTCCTCTACTGGTCTATCGGTGCCGAGATCCTTGTCCGCCAAGAGGCCCAAGGCTGGGGGTCCAAGGTCATCGACCGGCTCGGCCGCGACCTCCAGGCGCGCTTTCCCGGAGTCGAGGGTTTCAGTCCCCGCAATCTGAAGTACATGCGCTCCCTGGCTGAGGCTTGGCCCGACCCCGAAATAGTGCCACAGCGTGTGGCACTTTTGCCTTGGGGCCATATCCGTCTCCTGCTGGACCGGGTAAAAGATCCGGCAGTTCGCGATTGGTACCTGGGCGCGGCCGTCCGGGAAGGTTGGAGCCGCGACGCTCTCGGCCACGTGATTGAAGGCCGGCTCTATGCGCGGCACGGCAAGTCGCTGACCAACTTCGGCCAGACGTTGCCGCCGGAGCAATCGGAGATAGCTGTTCAGGTTCTCCGCGATCCCTACAACTTCGATTTCCTGACACTCACGCAACCCCTCGAGGAACGCAAGCTCGAACGCGGGCTCTTGACGCATATGCGGGATCTCCTGCTGGAGCTCGGCCGGGGATTCGCTTTTGTGGGCAGCCAGGTTCCCCTCACGGTCGGCGAAGACACGTTTTATCTCGATCTGCTCTTCTATCACGTCCGGCTGCACTGCTACTTCGTTATTGAACTGAAGATCGGAAAGTTCAAGCCGGAGTACGCCGGCAAGCTGAACTTCTATCTCTCCGCCGTGGACGGGATCATGCGTACGGAACGGGATGAGCCGACGATCGGTCTTCTTCTGTGTGAGAGCTATGAAGGTACAGTCGTCGAATACTCCTTTAAGGACATCGCGAAGCCGATCGGCGTGTCTTCCTACAGGGTTACGCGTGAACTTCCCGCGCCGGTGCGTGACGAATTGCCCACCGTCGAAGACCTCCAGGGCGTGATCGCCAAGCTCAAGAGCGAACTGGACCAAATGCGGACGGAGCACGGCGAAGATGAGTGAGGCCGCGGTCGCTCTCATTCTGCCGCACTCAGAGACGTTGCCCACCCATGGTCGCTTCGACGAACTGCGCCGGGCGGTTCTCAATGGCGTCGCTGCAGAGAACTCCAAACGGAATTACAACCTGGCCCTCGATGAGCTCTCTGCCTTTTGCCTCGCGCAGCAGCAGCCGGTCTCGCGGGCGCTGCTGCTGGAGTTCAAGGCCGCGATGCTCGAACGGCAGCTCAGCGCCTCGACGATCAACGTGAAGCTCTCGGCCGTCCGCAAACTGGTGGATGAGGCCAAGCGCGCCGGTGTCTTGGGAGCGGACGAAGCGTCCCAGATGTCCGACATCCCGAACGTCCCGCAAAGGGGCAACCGGCTGGGAAACTGGCTTACGAAAAAACAGGTCAAAGAGCTTCTGGCGGTTCCGGATCGCTCAACCCTGAAAGGCAAGCGGGATTACGTCATCCTCGCCCTGCTTACCGGCTGCGCCCTGCGCCGCAACGAGCTCGCGGAGTTGGATATTGAGACGATCCAGCAACGGGAGGGGCGCTGGGTGCTGGCCGATCTTGAAGGGAAGGGAAGACGGGTACGCACCGTCGCAATCCCACTGTGGGTCAAGCAGGGCATCAACGCCTGGATGACGGCGGCCTCAATCGAGGACGGGCGGCTGCTGCGATCAATCCGAAAAGGCGGCAAGAAGATCGGGGCTGGTCTGAGCGACTGGGCGGTGTGGAGCGTGGTCGAGCAAGCAGCGAAGCAGATCGGCATCGAGCGGTTCGGGGCGCACGACCTGCGCCGCACCTGCGCGAAGCTCTGCCGCAAGGCCGGCGGCGACCTCGAACAGATCAAATTCCTGCTCGGGCACTCCTCGATCCAGACGACGGAACGCTATCTGGGCTCTGAGCAGAAGATCGCCGTTGCGGTTAACGACAGCCTAGGGCTGTAGCGTCGGAGCGCAGTCGTCTTTAGACGACACCTTCAGGAGGTATAAGCGTTTTCGCCCAACGGGCAAAAGGACCGTGTTGGGTTGGGCCTACTCGAAATCCTGAGCGATACTGACTCGAAAAGCATTTTTTCGCTCCTGCTTCATTAACCTGCTCATGACTCGCTCGATCGCCCCATCCACAGTTTGCCACGACTCGATCACTGCCATCCTCTCGCCATTTGGGCCCGACACCGTCTCCGAGACAAACTGCATGACCGTAAAATCAGGAAAGGGGCCGGTGTCCCAAGACTTCAGGCTTCCGAGTGTGCCGTTAGGGCCTGGGCCGGGTACCCGCAGCCAGAAAACACCGTCCCACCTGAAGCCGCACTGCTTGGCGAAGGCGTGAAGTGCTCGAGAGAGCTCATTAAGCTGCTCTGGATTGGCAGTATTCAAGACAACCCGCCCAAACTCACTCGGACGCATGAAAACTTTCATGTGGTATGTTTACACATTCCGCTCGATTGAGAGCCTTACAGAAGTCACTTATGAGCTGCTAAGCTGGGCCGCGTGAAGCACAATCCGTACGTGCGACTTCCTCGGTAGAGGACCACAACCCGACCCGCTTCGGCTACCGAGACAGTGCCCAGTCAGATAGCTCAGGCACCGGCAGATCGTGGTAATCAGCAAGTCCGCTGGAAACTACCTGTATCCAGTGACCGGGCATATTAGCGACTTCTAGTATTCCTTCCATTGCAACTCTTGCAGGCATTTCTGTGAGCTCGTGCAAAGCTGCTTCAAGAAGCATCATGTCGCCGTGCAATACGCGCTCTCTCCAGCCAGGAGCCATATCGAACGAGATCCTGCCCAGCGTCTCGATTCGTCCAGAACCAAAGTAAGCCAATGCCAACGGCGTATTGTCGCATTTATCGGCATGTGGGCGATAGTTAAGCGCCGCAAAGTAATAAGTGGCCAAGATCGCTCCTCATTTCGGCTTGATAGTACAGTAGATACTTCCCCCATGCTCACTCGGCTCGCATGTCCTCGCAGATTGAACCATGTGCTGCTACGCGGGCAGCGCGAGAAGCACCCGGTCCGAATCGGCACTCATGCACTCAGAACTGCCCCGACACGAGCAACGGTGCAAGCGTGAGGGCCGGGATCTCTATGCCTATCCGAGCGTCGCACCCGCCATTGCTTGGAATAGACTCGGCAGGCAGCGCAAGTTGAACAGGACGGATCCTGGATGTATTTGCCACAGGGGCACAAGCCTCTTTTTCTATTTGCCGTGCGTCTCCGCCTGTTTGCATCCACTCGTAGTTGAACGCAGGTTGTACAGTACACTCCGGTGCCAAGGGATTTAATCTTTCCGCAGTTACCGCAGCATCCTGCAGCGAGTTTTGCCTCGCGATTGCGGGCTCTAGCTGCCCGGCAGCCCTCGCATATGGTGAACCTGCCAGCATGGGGGGCACTGCAACTGAGACAGACGCACAGTTCGGGATTTGCAATCATCAGCGCCTTTATAATCGCGCGACGCTTACGCTGCTCGCACGCCGCGTTTTCCCTTGATATCGCCATGGCCCCAGTATACGAGGCTGGAAGAATTTCAAAAAGATTACCGACGTACTCAGGACTCAGAGCCTGTTACGACATTGGGCTGAACAAATGGAACATGCGGGTGAGCATGAGGCAGGCGAAGGAGGAATAGTGACAATCGTGAGTTTGGTGTATGGGAGCATAAGGAAGTGTGGTTTTCATGCTGCCAGTGGAACGTGCTCACTGCCAAGAAGTCCCGGATACCAGCGCACGAAGGTGGACCGAAAAGTGCCGTCGAGCGTGTGGGTGTGGGTCTGAAGGAGCAAGTGCGCATCAAGCCAGCTTCTAATAAATTAGACATTCTGGCCTTTTTCCAAGATCACATAGCCAGCGGCTCCGATTTGCTTATCCGTCTCGCACACAATTAATTAGATTTGCCCTCATCCGGTTTTAACCTGCTACCAACATTTGCCGCTCCAAAACCGATTTTCCCAAAATGGAACATATTGCATGGCGGACGGGTAATTTTTACAGATCCCTTGCTGTCGGAATTGAACATTTTATGGCATTGTGCCGATAGGACGTTTAGCACATCTCCGCTCCAAGGAAAATTATGCCCGCCCTTGCTCATGCTGTGTCAATTCCCATGCACGACTTGCTTCGCGTTTCCGTCATCCACGAACAAACATACCCAGGCTCGAACTCCTATAGGGTGACCACAGCAGACAACTCCACCTACATTATGAAAGTTTTTCCCGTTGAAGTAGCCCGACTGCTTTCCTTTCGAGAAGTTTTGGCGAATGAACTCGGAACTCGGCTTGGCTTTTCCATGGCACACTGGAAAGTGCTGCAATTGGATGACCAAACACAGCATGACCATCTGGACGTAAAAACACCTTCGGAGTCGGATCGAGGACTACTTTGCAAGGGGCTCTACTTCGGAACACGCATTGTGGAGGACCTTGGTTCTCTCAGGCTATATCTGAACGATGCGCTAATCCGGGCAAATCCGGATGTAGCGCGCCAGCTTGGGTGCATTCGGATCTTTGACGCATGGATCGCGCATGCCGGGTTTCGGCGGTACGCGGCTGCGATGCAAAACAAGCGTCCAGCCTTCATCTACTTTTTTGCGAACTCTCAAATCTTGAAGCCGGAGAACCCAAAATTCTTCGAGCATCGCACATCAGTTGCATATGATGGGGCCTGCAAGCTAGCCGGGAGCTCACAATTGGTGAACGAGTTTCTTTATGGTATCCGGAAGCAGAGCGAGGGTGATCTCCTCAAGGCTGTCAACGCGGTGCCGGGCATTTGGCGCGACCCCTCTTGGGAGACCAAAACGGTGCTGATGCTGCGATCCCGTCAAAATCGTCTCATCGCCCAATGGCAGGCAGGCTTTTCATTGAAAACTCCTGACTTCTTCCCGCCAACACCTACATTAGGCAATACTGACCATGTAAATACTGCACGGCCTGTAGCGAGATTGGTTTAGGGACACTCTAATTAAGTTCTCGCCTCCACGCTACTGCGTAAGCTATCGGCGTGGGGGTGCGAAGGATGAAACAGCAAGCCTTGGCGGTAGCGGGCGGGTTTGAGCCGTACGCGAAGTCGACGAGGCGGGCGGAGATTCTCGCCGATATGGAGCGGTAGTCCAGTGGGCCGAGTCGGTCACGCTGATTGAGCCCCCTAACCCAAA
>CAXTVG010000083.1:0-839 GCA_964247505.1 uncultured Acidobacteriaceae bacterium | reverse complement strand
GCGCAACGGACATCCGCCGGGTCGGGCTTGAGCATGCTGAGGATTTACTTCCTCCAGGCCTGGTTCAACCTGTCGGAACCCGGCGATTGAAGATGCACTTTGCGACTCGCTCGCTATGCGGTCTTTCGTGGTCATTAATCTGGGCCGGGAGCCCGTGCCGGATCGCCGCGCCCGGTACAGACTCGCTTCCGAAACGCCGTAAAAGCTGGCCATTTCGGTCGGCAATCGGATCTGATCACGCGCTCAAAATCTGCGAGCGAGGCAATCAGGTCAAATTAGCCGTCATCGCGAAATCGTTGTGTCCACCGGGTCGCTCAGGCTTCAAGACCACCTTGCGCTGCCCCAAAACACGGGTCCCAAGTTGGCTCCAGATCCAAATTAACAAGGATGTTCGGTCTGTAGTGTAGCGGCTTGCAAATATCCGGGGAAGAACCTGCAAACAGCGCCGATTTGGGCCAGGATTTGAGGGACAACAGGAACGCGCTCCGGCTTGAATTAAGTGGGCAACAGGCCAGGATTTTGGGACAACAGCCTGGCGTCGGCCGCAGCCCGGCCAGCATTGTGGGACAACAGAGGCAGCTCATAGCGGGATGCCGACGGCGAGCCGTTCCTGCTGCAGTTCCTGGGCACGGCCGGCGGCGAGCTGGCCGCGGAGCATGGCGCGAATTTCCTTCGGGGTGGCGTTGAGCACTTCGGCGCGCTCCTTGGCGTTGTAGCCGTGGCGGGTGAGCCGGGGCTCCAGGCCGTCGATGTCGGGGGCCAGCACACTGCGTTTCTAGAACAGGCCCAGGCACTCGGGTTGCTGAAGCAGCGCGGCAGGCAGCGCACGGATTCCACGC
>CAXTVG010000082.1:0-7916 GCA_964247505.1 uncultured Acidobacteriaceae bacterium | reverse complement strand
TTCGGCGACGAGCTGCAGCGTACCCGGTTTTTCAACCCGCAACGACGCGCGCACCAGCACGAAAAACAGCAGCAGGAGAAAGAAAATCACGATCTCGAGCGTGAAAGCATTCGTAATCGGCGCGGCTGGACGCGCGGGATGGATCCCCAGGTGCAGGAGCAGGGAGTCGATCGGGCGGGCGAAAATCCCGTTTAAGAACCGGCTCAGTGCGTCGAGTATGAAGAGCATCGTTCCTTTTTTGCGCTCCGGAGTTTCGGCACAGTCCTGGGCTAGGAGCGGACCAGCCGCGCCGCTTCAATTGCCAAAGCGACAACCGCAAGCGCAAGCCCACCCAAGAGTGCAAACACTGAGCCGTGGAGACTCTTCAGGCTAACATAGAGCACAGCCGCGGCCACAATCAGTCTTAAGAAAAAGCCGATGATGATGCGCGCGCCGCCCGGGGTTTCCTGCCCATTTTCTAGCCTCGCCGAGATCACCGCCATCAGCTTGCGCCACTCCCACAGGCTCGCGACAGAAATAGCCGCTCCCACCAGCAGCAGCATCGCGGTCGGCCAGCCCCAAACCAGCCACAGCACCAAAGCTGCCGAGAGCGCGAGGATCGCGACAGAGCGCATCGCCCGCACCATCGCGCTGCGCAGGCGTTCGTCCGTGATCTCGCTGAGTTCCCGCTCGCTCCCAGGTTCGTTCACTCCCCCTCGTCCTTTTCGCGTTCGAAGCCCGGACCGTTGCCCGCTGAAAAGTCATAGGAGGTCGCCGCCAGTGTTCCGGGAGCCGAGATCATCCGGAACACCTGCACAAATCCGGCCACGACTCCGACGACCAGCCCCGCGATCCAAATCCAGTGCTGGTGCAGCCACCGGTCCAGCAGCCCGCCCACGACCCAGCCGACCAGCGCCGCCACCGGCAGCGCGAACGCGATCGCGGTCAGCTTTTCCACTTTCACGATCGCCTGCGTGGCGCCGCTCTGCTTGCCGGGTTTTCCCATCGGGGTTGCCATCCCATCACTGTACCAAGTCGCGCCCAGCCCGCGCTCTATACTGGGCGGGAGTCTTCGCTTTCAAGGAACCCGCAAGTGCCCCTATCCGAATTTGAGCGCAACCTCCAAACGCTCCGGCAGCAAAAGCTCGAGCAGATCGTCGCGCTCGGCCAACAGGCTTACCCCAACAGCTATCGCGCGACCCACGAGATCCCGGCAATCTGGGCCGAATATGGCGAGAGCACGACCGAGCAGCTCGAAAGCCCGCGGGTGCAGGTCGCCGTTGCCGGCCGCCTGATGACCATTCGCGCGCAGGGTAAGGCCGGGTTCGCGCACTTGCAGCAGGGCGGCCGGCGGCTGCAGATTTACGTCCGCCAGGACGCAGTCGGCGAGCAGGCCTTCGCGCTTTACAAGCTGCTCGACGCGGGCGACCACGTCGGCGTCACGGGCTACCTGTTCCGCACCCGCACCGGCGAGCTCAGCGTTCACGTCGACACCCTCACCTTCCTTACGAAAGCCATGCTCGCACTGCCGGAGAAGTACCACGGTCTGGCCGATGTGGAACTGCGCTACCGCCAGCGCTACGTAGACCTGTTTATGAACACGGAGCTTGAGCTCGAAGCGCCCGCCGGGGAGCACGGGCCCGAGGACAAGCACACAGTCACGGGCGAGCTTGAGGCTGCCGCGGAATCACAAGGCTCGCCTAAACTCCAGGACGCAGCCCCCGAAGGCTTGCGTGTGCGCGATGTGTTCGTCAAGCGAGCTCAGGTTTTGCGCGCGCTTCGCAAATTCTTCGACGCCCGCGGCTACCTTGAAGTCGAAACCCCGATGATGCAGCCGGTCGCGGGCGGCGCGGCGGCCAAGCCCTTCACCACCCACCACAACGCACTCGACCTCGACCTGTTTCTCCGCATCGCGCCCGAGCTGTACCTCAAGCGCCTGGTCGTCGGCGGCCTCGACCGCGTCTACGAGATCAACCGCAACTTCCGCAACGAAGGAATCTCGACCCAGCACAACCCCGAGTTCACGATGCTCGAGTTCTACCAGGCCTACGCCAACTACCACGACCTGATGGACCTGACCGAGGAGCTCGTGAAGTTTGTTGCGATGGAGGTGAACGGAACGACGAAGACCCGCTTTAACGGGCAGGAGATTGATCTATCGAAGTGGCAGCGCTACTCCATGCGCGAAGCGATCGCGGCGTTTTGGCCCGCAGCAGCCGGTCCCGCTCCCAGTGGGTTTACAAGCCCCGAGAGTGCCGTCCAGCAGCTTCGTGGCGCAGGCATCGCCGTAGATCTCCAGCCCGGCGAGCCCGCTGGCAAGACCATCGCCACGATTTTTGAGGCAGTCGCCGAAGACCACCTGATCCAGCCCACCATCATCTACGACTTCCCGCTCGCTGTTTCCCCGCTTTCCAAGCAAAAACCCGACGACCCCGACTGGGTCGAGCGCTTTGAGTTCTACATCGGCGGCTTCGAGCTCGGCAACGCCTTTTCCGAGCTCAACGACGCCGGCGAACAGCACCGGCGCTTTGCGCAGCAGCTCGGCGAGCGCGCCCGCGGCGACGAGGAAGCCCATGCCATGGACGAGGACTACATCCGCGCGCTTCAATATGGCCTGCCGCCGACCGCGGGTGAAGGCATCGGGATCGACCGGCTCACGATGGTCCTGACCGGCGCGCGCTCCATCCGCGACGTTATTCTATTTCCACTCCTACGGCCGGAAACTCCCTAACCGGCACACCGCCGAAATGATCCTCCAGCTCCGGGGCAAACTCCACCCGGTTCCGCCCGCTCTGCTTGGCGACGTAGAGCGCGGCATCCGCGTCATTCACGATCGACTCAACATCGCGATGCCGCCCGTCAAGCCAGGCCACCCCGAACGAGCAGGTAACGTGCAGTTTGTGCGCCCCATGCACGATCGGCCGTGATGCGATGGCCTCCCGAATCTCTTCCAGCCGCCCAACTGCATGCGCGGCGTTCAGCCCGGGAATGACGATCAGCACCTCTTCGCCGCCATAGCGGCCCACCGCGTCGCCCGGACGCAGGGTTTCCCGGAATCGCTCGGCGCACTCCCGCAGCACCGCATCGCCGACCGTATGCCCCCAGCGATCGTTGATCGACTTGAAGTGGTCCAGATCGGCCATGATGACACTCAAAGGCATCCCGCTCTCGAGCGAAAGCCGCCGCATCCGGCCCAGGACTTCGAAAATTGCGGAGCGATTCAGCAAGCCAGTCAATGCATCGCGCTTCGAAGATTCGACCAGCTCCCTTTGCGCGCGCTCCAGCTGCTCCTTTTCCGCCAGCAGCTGCGCGGTCTGGTGGTCCACCTTCGCCTTCAGGGTGGCTTCGCTCGCCTTGAGGCTGCGAATGCTCAGCCGCCACCAGCCGATCGCGATCGTCAGCAGCACGAGCACCCCCAGCACCTTGGCCCGGTCTCGAAGATACCAAGGCGGCAGAATGGTAAATGCGTAGTCAATGGGCGGGGAAAGCGCGTGCACCCGTGTGTCCATTGCCTGCACACTCAGCACATAGCTGCCGGGCGCGAGACCGGAAAAGTGCAGGTTGCCGCCTGCCGAAGTTTGCCAGCCATCCTCAAGCCCGTGCAGCCGGTAGCGGAACTCGACCGCCCGCGGACGCGTATAGTCCGTTGAGAACAGCGCAATGGCGAGCTCGGGATCCCGCATATCAAAGCGCGGATGAGCCCCCGCCTGCAGCTCCGTGCCGTTCAACCGTACATCGCGCACGCTGATCTGCGGCGGAGGCACCCGGAAAAGCTCTGCGGGGTCGAGCAGGTGAGAAAGACCGCCCACCGTGCCGAACCACATGGAGCCGTCCGTGTCGGCCAGCACCGCCGCCGTATCCATATCGTCGGAGAGCAGCCCGTCCTCCTGCGTGCAATGCACCCAGCGCTGCCCGTCGTTGACATACACGCCGATGTCCGTGCCGACCCACAGCCAGCCCCGGCGATCGAAGCGAATAAAGGAAATGTCATCGGAGCCGATCAGAGAGCCCGGCACCGCACCGATGATCTGCGCCGTGGACCCGTCCACTCGCAGATGGAGCAGCGGATTCGGCATGGCGCCCTGCATCCAGAGCGTTCCATCCGGAGCCGCTTGCAGCGATGGATAGTCCACCCCTTCGGCCTCCGCGGGAGCGCGAATGCGCGTCCAGTGCCCGTCGGCCAGCCGGTACAGGCCGCCTCGCGCCGTAAACCAGAGTGAGCCCGATTTGTCTTCTGTCGCGTCCCACACATTCGACCCCGGGCTGTCCATCTCATGGACAGGGTGGAGCAGCTGCCAGCCGTCCTCAGCCGTCGCGAACTCTACCCCTTTTGCCGAGCAGATCCAGACCCGCCCTCCTCCGCGTTCCTCAAGAATCCGGTAAACCGACCCGAGGCTGTCGTCCAGCTTGCGCGCTCGCTCGGTTGCCGGATTGAAGTCTAAAACCGCGCCTCCGGCCGTTCCCGCCCAAAGGTGCCCGCGCGCATCCCCAGCCAGGGCGTCAATATTGCCCATCGCCTGCCCCGATTTCTGCGGAACCGCCCTGCCCTGTTCTTCGTCAACGCGAACGAGATTCTCTGCGGCGGCAGCCCATAGCCGGCCCTTTTTGTCTCGCACCATCCCCCAGGTCACATTGCCGCTCAGGCCCTCGAAGCGCGTCCATCCTTGCCAATTCTCATAGCCAAGCCACCGCCAAATGCCGCCGCCGACAGGGGCAAGCCAGAACCCTCCACGACGATCGAAAAACATGGTCCCAATCTGGCTTGGCGGCAGGCCGTTGGCCGCCGTCAGTTTGCTCCAATGGCCGTCCCGCAGACGCGCGACGCCGTCACACAAATTCGCGACAATCGTGCCGTCCGCATCTTCGGCCAGCCGCCCGTCGTGCGCCTCGGGCCCCGTTCCTCCAGAAGGATTGCCGAAACGCTCCACGCCCCAGGTACGCGGGTCCAGACGCAGCACTTCCCGGGCGCCCCGGGCCCAAACACGCCCATCGCGTGTGGGCATAAGCCACGTCCAGCTGTTGGGTGGAACTCCTCGACCGCTATCCCAAATCGTCACCGAAGGCGTGTCACGCACCGCCTCCGCTTCCGGAATCTGCAGCTCGCACAACCCCCGATCGCAACCCGTCCACAGGGCGCCTCGTTCGGGATCCGCCGCAAGCCCAGCCAATTTTTCCAGTACCGGCTGCCGGGCCAGCTCCGTGTCTGTAAAAACCGGGCTTAAATCCCAGCTCACGCCGCCATTGTTTGTCTGCACCTGCTGCAGGTGCCCATTCAGCAGGAGAAACACTGTATTCGGCCGGCTCGGCAGGGAAGAAACGGCAACCCTGGAATCCAGCAACAGGCTCAGATCGATGGCGGAAACCGGGTGCAGCCTATGGTCTTCCGTATAAAACACCAAACGCCTCGAACCCAGCACCCAAACCCGCCCGGTGCTGTCGACATGCATGGCCAACACCGAGCCGTCACGGGCATCCTCGAAACTTTGTACCTTCTCGAAATGGCTGCCGTCGGCCAAAAAGACGCCATTCTCCGTGCCCACCCAAAGCACACCCCGCTTATCCTGCACGATAGCGGTCACGTCCTGATTCAACAGGCCGTCGCTTTGGCCAAACTGCGCAAATGTAGAATGCTGGGCGAGCGCAGGTGAACCGGCCAGCAGCCATGCCAGACAGATAAGGAGGGCAGCGCTCAGCAGCCCCGCCTCGGCAGCTCGGAAACTTACCGAAGTAACGCGAACGGATGCGCGCGATTCTGCGGCCGACGCCGGAAGGCCTTCAGAGCGCGTGGGAATACAAGTCCGCGACTGCCGCATAGCCGGAATCTACGGGAGCCGTATCGGAAAAGGCAATCAAAAAAGATTACTTTTCGTAATTCAGTTACTCTGAGTCCTGATTCGGAACGTTCCTCCTGTTACTCTCCCAACAGGAATCTTCGGGTCCAGCGAGCTTTTCCCGTCGCAGCATCGCATTCGATCATGGTCGCGGCCATGCGAGGATCTTCCCGTGCCTGCTCAAAGCGCGCCGGCATTCCGGTCAGGAAGCGGTGCAGCACCTGCTCCCGCTCCACCCCGATCACGCTGCCATACGGTCCGCTCATGCCAACATCCGTCTGATATGCCGTGCCGCCAGGCAGTACGCGGTCATCTGCCGTGGGAACGTGGGTGTGCGTGCCCAGCACCGCCGTGACGCGCCCGTCCAAATACCAGCCCATCGCCGCTTTCTCGCTGGTCGCCTCCGCGTGGAAGTCCACCAGAACCACCGGCGCGGTGATCTGCCCCAGCAGCCGGTCTGCGGTTCGAAACGGATCGTCATTGGCCGCCATGAAAACCCTGCCCTGCAGGTTGATCACCGCATAGCGCTCACCGCTCGGAAGCGCCCCTTGGTACCACCCAAAGCCTGGCGTGCCTTCCGGATAGTTGGCAGGCCGCAGCAGACGCCTCGGGCGCTCGTGTCCCCCCGGTGCGGCCGCTTGCATATACTCTACGATCTCGCGCTTGTCCCAGACATGATTCCCAGTAGTGAGTACGTGCGCCCCCAGGTCGAACAGCTCTTCCGCAGTCGAGGGCGTTACGCCGAAGCCGCCCGCGGAGTTTTCCGCGTTGACCACGACCAGGTCCACTGCCTCGGACGCGAGCAGGGCCGGCAGGTGCTCGCCGGCGATATACCGGCCCGCATGCCCGAAAACGTCGCCCACAAAAAGTATTCGCAAATCGGAAGCGCTCCTAAGTTCAATCGATACAGACTTTCGATGCCGGTACGCACAATTTCTCACGCCCCGCATTGTTTCTGGGGGGATAGTGTGGAAGGCTGCTTCCCAAAAAGGCGATAATACAGGCACTTCTATGAGCAATCGCCTCCGTGCGCCAGAGAAACGATCCAGCCTGCGAACCTCACCAGCTACGCGAACGACGCCGCGAGCCGGCGGCCAGCTTCCCCCGGCCAAGCCGGGTTGGGTTATCGGCACTCTGGGGGCGCTGCTGCTCTTTGCAGCTCTGGTAGCGGCATTCTCAGCCTGGGTCATTCTCCGGCACCGGTAGCAGGGCATACTTGAAGCGATTGTTTACTCTTTTGAGTCCTTAAACCATCGCTTTAAGAACACCCAACCTGGGGCTCACTGCGCCACTAAAACCAGGAGAAATATTATCGAGATCTACCGGCTCAAGCGTTTCAGAAAGAGCTTCCCGCAGCACCTGGCGAAATCCGTGGCTACCCGCAGATCGCGATTCTCGTTCAGGTGCTCGGGAGCCAAACCGGGCCAGGCTCCCAGCACTCGGCCGCCATCTACCGGCGATCCCAACACCAGCATGGCATTCGCGTGTCCGTGGTCGGTGCCGCCGGAGCCGTTTTGCCGCGCTGTCCGTCCGAACTCCGACATGGCCACCACCACCACATCTTCACCCTGGGACCCCAAATCCTGCCGGAACGCCGCCATGCCCTCGCTCCACTCGCGTAGCCGCTGCGCAAGCTGACTCTCGGCGGCACCTTGGTTCTGGTGCGTATCCCATCCGCCCATCTCCGCGAAGGCGACCTCCACGCCGAGGTTGGCCTTCATTAGCTGCGCGATCCCGCGCATGCTGTCGCCAAAGGCATCGCGCGGGTAAACGGCTGCGTTCGCGGGCTGGTACCGGTCCGGGGCCGCCGAGCGGAGCATCCGCACTGCCTCAAACATTTCGCGCCCCGTCCCGTGAAGCACCGCATCGGCTGTGCCCGCGTACATCGCGGCGAATTCGCTTCCATCGCCGCTTTGCACGCCGAAGCGCGCCGGGTCGCCCATCGCAAGCGCGGGCGCGGCACCGACGGACCCTTCGCAACCGCGCGAAAGGCGCTCTCTCCGGCTGCCGCGAGCCTTGCGCCACGAGCGCGCGATTGAGCCAGCCGTCCGGCGTAGCCTTTACTCCTGGCGTCCCGCTTTCCATATAGTCCTGCGCGTCGAAGTG
>CAXTVG010000081.1:0-7983 GCA_964247505.1 uncultured Acidobacteriaceae bacterium | reverse complement strand
GCCCGCGTCTACTCGGCAGCAATTAACACGGGTGCCCCACGTCTCGCGTTTGAGACGTGGGTTCTCCTTCGCGAAGGCGAAGGACCGCATTTGGAACTGCGCATGAATTGGAAAACAGCCCTAAGAGTGAGGTCGTGAGCTTTCGCTGACGAAGACCCACGTCTCAAAGTCGAGACGTAGGGCACCCGTACTTTAATTGGGAGAGGGGGAAGGGACTCCACGTCTCAGAAGCGAGACGGGCCTCCAATGTCGGCGTGAAAGCGCAGTTAGCGCGCGCTCACAAACACCGCCGCGGTCAGCGCCGGGACCGTCAGAGCCCCGGTTTTCGGGTCGAAGCTCGCCGTCCGCACCGTGGGGTCGGCGAAGTTTGCCTGCACAGGGTGGAGGGCGAGCGGCAAGCCCACCAGCCGCGCCGCGGTGAGCGTTTGCTCTGTATTAACCGCGTTCCAGACCACCACGATATGCTGCCACGGGCCGTACGCGCCGCCATGGGCGCTGAGTTCCATCGCGAGGAGCCCCGGCGTCTGGTTCGCGCCGGTGTTCAGGAAGCTGAGGTTCTGCGCGACTTCATTGAACGAGGCCATGCGGAACAGCCCCGAGCTCCCGCGGATGCGCAGAAACTCCTGAAAAGCCGCGGTGGTCGCGCCGATTTCAGCCGGTGTCGGTTTCAGCGCTGCGTTGGCGAGCAGCGGCTGCTGGATCGGCCACTGCGCGCTGTTCTGGCTTGCGATCGGCAGGCCGATGCCCCAATTGTTTCCCTGCCCGGTCCAGTCGATCTTGTTGAACCAGTCACCGGAGTCGTAGCTGTTCTGGTCCATATCCTTGGACCGCAGCAGGTCGTCGCCGGCCATAAAGAACGGGACGCCCTCCCCCAGCGCGACCAGGCTCATCGCCAGCACCTGGCGGCGTGCCCGGACCGCGGCGGAGTCGCCCTCGGCCGACTTGATCTGCACCGTGTCGAACAGGTCCTGGTTGTCGTGAACCGAGACGTAGTTGACCGCCTCGACGGGGCTTGCGGTGTAGCCGGTGGGCTGGCCTTGGTAGTCGAGCTTGCCTCCCGTGGTGGCCGCGCCCGTGCTGTCGGTAAAGGCGAAGTCGCGCAGGTTCCCGGTCAGCCCCACGCGAATCCAGTCCGAGCGGTGCAGCAGCGTGGTCTTCTGGTCGTTGATTGCGGTCGCCTGCGACGTATACGTGCTGGGGTCGGTGAACAGCCCGGTCGCGAAGCCCTGAACTCGCTCATCATCAAACGGGCCGCCGCCGCGCACGCCGTCGCGGATGCGGTCGTTAAACGTGCCGATGCCGTTGCCGTACAGGTTGAGCTGCGAAGCGTTGACGCCGAGCGCGCTGTTCGCGGTCTCGCCAAAGGTGAAACCCTCGCCGTAGATGTAGATTTTCGACCCGTCCACGCCGTCCTTGGCGAGCGTGAGCTGGGCCAGCGCCTGCTTGATTTGCTGCAGATTCTTCACAAACGTAAAGCTCATGATGTCGAACCGGAAGCCGTCGATCTTGTACTTCCGCGCATTCCACAGGATCGCGTCCTGCTGCAGCTTGCCCATCATCACGTGCTCGGTCGCAGTGTCGGCGCAGCAGGTCCCGGTTTCAAGCGCTCCGTCCGCGTCCAGGCGGTTGTAGTAGTCGGGCACCACCTCGTCGAGGATGGAGTTCGAAGCCTCGCCGAAACCGCTGGTGTGGTTGAACACCACATCCTGGATCACGCGCAGCCCGCTCCGGTGCAGCGCCTGCACCATCGCGCGATACTCCAGCACGCGCTGGTCCGGGTTGACGGCATAGCCGCCCTCGGGCGCGAGGTAGTGGTCCGGGTCATAGCCCCAGTTGTAGCCATCCGCGCTCTGGACGGCGGCCACCGCGGCCTGCTGCTGCTGGCCGTCGGGCGGGTACTGGGTCAGGTCGCCGGTGGTCTTCCAGGTGCTCTTGTCTTTGTTGATGGAGTTGAAGTGGAACGTCGGCAGCAGGTGGATGGCCTTGAGCCCCGAGTCCGCAAGTGCGCGCAGGTGGCGCATGCCGTCCGAGTCGCGGTCGGTAAACGCGAGATACGTCCCGCGATGATCGGCGGGAACTGTCGCGTCACCCACGCTGAAGTCGCGGACGTGCAGCTCATAGATGCTGAGATCGTTGACCCGCGCCAGCGCCGGCGCGCGGTCCCCGTCCCAGCCTCCAGGCTTAGTTTGCTGCGAGTCCACATCGGTCAGGCGGCTCTTGGTCCCGTTCAGCGCCAGGTCGACGGAGTACGGGTCAGTGACGATGTTTTCGACCACCGCACGGGTGCTCGGCGCGTACACCATTTCGTCCAGCAGGTAGTAATGGCCGATCCAGCGGTCATCGACGGACGCGGTCCACACGCCCGCGCTCTCCTGCATCGGGACCACCAGCGCGGGTGCCGTATCGGTTTCTCCCGTGAACAGCTGCAGCTTCATGCTCTGCGCGGTGGGGGCCCAAACCTTGATCTGCGGACTGCCGCCCCGGTCGTCATCAAAGCTGACCCAGTCCGGACTAGACGCGTCAGACCCGCGCGTAATCGGCCCCAGCTGCCCTGCGTAGGCATACAGGTCGTCGAGCACGCCCGCGTCCTGCACCCCGGTCGCGTAGTTAAGCGTCCCATCCTCTTTCTGGACGGAAACAGCCAGCTGCCCGCGCACCAGCGCCGCGTATGCCGAGGGCTGGATATTCCCAGGCAGCTGCAGCACTGCATACCCGGTCGCGAGCTGCGGGAAGCGGGCAATCTGCGCCGGGGTGAGCGCGCCGCCCGCGGTGAGCGGCACAGCAGTCCCGCCAGTTACGCCCGTCGCCGTCACCTGAAGCCCGGCGGCGGGATCGCTGAACAGCTTATACACGCC
Organism: uncultured Acidobacteriaceae bacterium; assembly: GCA_964247505.1. Lineage (GTDB taxonomy): Bacteria > Acidobacteriota > Terriglobia > Terriglobales > Acidobacteriaceae > EB88. The sequence goes on along the minus strand of CAXTVG010000081.1, from coordinate 5,128 downwards.
GCCGCTCTGGACGTAGGCCTGCTGAATCAGCACGGTGGAGCGGTCGATCCAGAACGCCTGCAGCTTGAGGAAGTTCGCACTTAGCAGCTGCGCTGCAGTGGGCTGGGTCAGGTAAACCGTGGGGTCGCCGGAGATAATCCAGGCCTCGTTGTAGAGCGCCACATTCAGGTGCAGGTCTGCGGGCGTGTTCTTCGCGCCGGTTTGCGTGTTGTGCACGATAAAGCCCAAATCCTGCGGGTTCGGCTTCAGCGGCACGTCGAAATACGCGCCGTAAGGGTCTGTGCCGGTGACTTGGATGGGGCCGCCGGGATAGTTGCCCTCGTCGGCGGTCGTGTCGTTAAAGGCGTACACGGTCCAGGCGGTGTAGTTGTTGTCAGGCCGGAAGAAGTGCACACGCGCGGTATTTGCCGGGATGTTCGGGTTCTTGGCGGGCGCGCCCTGGGCCAGGGCCGTGAAGCTGAAAATCAAGAGCAGGGCAGGGAGGAGCAGGCGGAAGCGCATGGCGTGTACCCAGGGAGCGCGGGATTCGGCCCTGTCCCAAAACAGAACAGGGACCAGAACGGGAATGTACGGACTCCCTTGCACGTTCGTCAATCGCTGAAAACGGGCGGGCTCGGGGTACACTCCGTTCGAGGATTCCAGATTTGAGCGACGCTCTCTTGTCCCGACCCGGCTTTTACGCGCGCTACCTTGTTGCCATCGCCGGGCTCGGCGGGCTGCTCTACGGCATCGACGTAGGTATCATCGCGGCCGCGCTGCTTTACCTGAATAAAACGATCAACCTGTCGGTCCAGCAGACCTCGATTATTGTCGCGGCGGTGCTGGGCGGCAGCATGCTGGCCTCCCCGGTCACCGGCTTTCTCTCCGACTGGGTCGGCCGCAAGCGCATCATGATCGTGGGCGGCTTCCTGTTTGTAGCCTCGGTCGGGATCATCGTGCTCTCGCAAAGTTTTGCTTCGCTGTTTCTGGGCCGGCTCTTGCAGGGCTTGAGCGGCGGGGTCATCGCGGTCGCGGTCCCGCTGTTCCTGGCCGAGTCGCTGGCACCCGAGTTCCGCGGCCGCGGCACCGGCGTCTTCCAGTTCATGCTCACAGTAGGCATCGTGCTGGCCGCGCTCACCGGGTTCTTTTACACCCACGGCGCTGAGCGCGCCATCGCCGCCGCCCACGGAGACGCCGCGCGCATCCTGGCTGCTGAAAACCACGCCTGGCGCGGCATGTTCCTGTCCGTCGTCTACCCCGGCCTGCTGTTTTTTATAGGCTGCTTTTTTTTGAGCGAAACTCCGCGCTGGCTGTTCAGCAAGGGGCGTCGCGAGGCTGCTTTCGCGTCCCTGCGCCGGACCGCGAGCGAAGAGCACGCGCGCACCCAAATGCGCGAAATGGAAGCGCTTGCCCAGCCGGACGCGCACGGCGCGGGCCCGCGCGGCTCGCTGCTCCAGCGCCGCTATGTCATCCCGTTTGTGCTGGCCTGCGCCATCCTCGGGCTCAACCAGACCACCGGCATCAATTCGATCCTCGGTTACCTGGTCATTATTCTGCGCCAGGCGGGCCTGGATGCCGGCCACGCCACCGCGGGCGACGTGGTTGTCAAGCTCCTGAACATGGTGATGACGGTGGTTGCCGTGTCGCTGGTCGATCGCAAGGGCCGGCGTTTCCTGCTCAAGTTCGGGACCGGCGGCATCGTGCTCTCGCTCGCCGCCGTCACCATCGCCTTCTACACGTTCGAGTCCAAGCGCGTCGACGTGTCCGCGCAAGCCGAGCGCGCGGTGTCCGCCGGTGCTTTGAACCTGCCCGTATCCGCAGTGAGCCCCGGCGCGGGAAGCAAGGCGCTCACGGTGGTCTACAACACGGGCGAAGGCGACCACTCGGCCACCGCGCTCAGCTCCGACCCTGACCCGGTGGTGCGCATCCCCGCGAGCCCCGGCCACCCGCTCTCGATCCGCCGCGCCGCGCTCAGCCCGGTTCCCGGCCAGGCCACCGGCTGGGTCGTCGCAGCCGCGCTCATCGTGTTTATCTCCTGCTACGCGGCCGGCCCCGGCGTCGTGGTCTGGCTTATGCTGTCCGAGCTCATGCCCACCCGCATCCGCTCCGCCGGCATGGGCATCGCGCTGCTCGCCAACCAAGGCGCATCCACCCTCATCGCCGGCGTTTTCCTCCCGCTGGTCAGCCGCTTCGGCTATTACGCGATGTTTCTGTTTCTAGCCGCCTGCACCTGCATTTACTTCCTGATCGCCGCCTTCGCCCTGCCTGAAACCAAAGGCAAATCGCTCGAGGAAATCGAGCTACTCTTCGAGCGGCCCCCGGAGCGCTCCCTCAGCAGCAGATAACCCTGATCCCGGAGCACCCCATCACGGGAGGGGACCCCACGTCTCGATTTTGAGACGTGGGATAGGGACTCCACGCGGGAGCCGCCCTCAGCAGCAGCTAACCCGGACGCCGAGTTTTCAATCTGCTTTCGCCGCGCAGCGGGCAGTCCCGTATCGGGCACCAGGTATGCACGCTCGCCAGCCGACCTATAGCTCCTGGCGCGAACCGGTCCCCGAACGGGACGCTGCCGGCCGCGTATCGAGCGGAAAATTGTTTCCCGAGCGGGCAGCCTCGCGTACAGTGAGCCTATCGCATGGAAACGATCACTCATCCCACCGCGTCCTCCGTCGCGCTGCCCACGCCGCCAACGCCGTTTCCCCACTGGATGTTGGCCGAGATTTACGAGCAGCCGGAAACTCTCGCGCGCACCCTCGCCCACTATGCCGGGCCGGACGGCTTCCGCGAGGAAACAGCTAGCCCCATCCGCGCGTGGATCGCGCGGCAGCCGCAGCTTTTGATCGCGGCCAGCGGATCCAGCCGTCACGCCGGGCTGTTTGCCGAGGTGCTGATCGAGGACCTGAGCACACTGCCGGTCGACGTGGAGTACGCCAGCGAGTACGGTTATCGCACGCCGCGTACCCGCGCCGGCGCAGGCGTGGCCGTCATTTCGCAATCCGGGGAAACCGCGGACACGCTCGCGGCCCTGCGCAAGAGCGCAGCCGAGGGCCGCCCCACGCTCGCCATCACCAACGTCCCCGGCTCCACCATGGCGCGCGTGGCGGATGTCTCCATGCCCACCCTCGCCGGCCGCGAATACGCGATCCCGGCCACCAAAAGCTTTACCGCGCAGCTGCTGGTGCTGGAGCTGCTGGCGCTGCTCGCGGCCCAAACACACGGCGGCCTGCCCGCGCCGGCGCTCCAGCAAGCGCTCACCGGGCTCCATGCGCTGCCGGAGCTGGTGCACAGCCAGCTCGACGTCTGGCAGCAGCAGGGGCGGGAAGCAGCGGAGCACTACAAGGGCGTGAGCAGCTTCCTGTTTCTGGGCCGCGGCCTCCACTATCCGCTGGCCCGCGAAGGCGCGCTGAAGCTCAAGGAAAGCGCCTATGTCCACGCCGAGGCCTACCCCAGCGGCGAGCTCAAGCACGGCCCCAACGCGCTGGTCAGCGAGGGCACCCCGCTCGTGATGCTCGCGACAGTGGACCGCGACGACCCGCAATCTGTCTTGCGCCACGGCAAGGTCGTCCAGCTGCTGCGCGACATGCGCGCCCAGGGCGCGTCCGTGCTCGCCGTCGCGAACAGCGGCGATGACGAGGTCCGCTCGCTCGCCACCGCGACCGTTACCGTCGAGCCCGCACCCGAGCCCCTGCTGGCCCTCTGCGAGGTCATCCCGCTGCAAATGTTCGCCTACTTCGCCGCAGTCGCGCGCGGCATCGACGTCGACCGCCCCCGCAATCTGGTCAAGGCGGTCGTCGCGGAGTAGCGAAAATACAAACCAAAACCGCCTGCGCGGCTGGCGGCCACTTCGTGGCGGGTGTTCAAAAAGAGCAGGCCAGCAGAACTCATGCGGGTGCCCCACGTCTCGAACTCGAGACGTGGGTTCTCCTGAGCGCAAGCTCAGGACCGCCTCAAAAGCCAAAACCGCCTGCGCGGCTGGCGGCCACTTCATGGCGGGTGTATTCAAAAGAAATGAACTACGCTGAACCTGTGAGACTCCCACTCGTCCTCGCCGCCCTGCTCCTGCCCTCCGCCGCCCTCGCCCAGCCCAAAGCGCTCTTCTACATGCAAAACGACGCAGCCTCCGTCCGCTCCTTCATGGACCACAAGGACAAAATCGACATCCTGGTCCCCACCTGGTACGACGTAAGCGCCGCCGGCCTCGTCGCGGGCGGCCCCAACGCGCCCGTCCTCGCCGCCGCGAATGCGGCCCACGTCCAGGTCATCCCCATCTTCGCCCTCATGAACAAGGCCGACTCGCATAAGCTGCTGGGCGACCCCAAGGCGCAGGACGAAATGATCGCGGGCTTCCTCCGCGAGTGCAAGGCCCACGGCTACCCCGGCATCCAGTTCGACTTCGAGGACATCAGCTGGACCGACCGCGATGCGCTCTCGGCGCTGGTCAGCAAAACAGCCGAAGCGCTCCACCGCGAGCACCTTCTGGTAGAGATCGCGGTCGTCCCCAACGCCCCCGGACACCCCGGCCAGGGCCATTTTTCCCAGTGGATCTTCGAGGACTGGCGCGGCGTTTTTGACCTCAAGGCACTCGCCCAGTCCGTCGACCTGATCTGCCTGATGACCTACGACCAGCACACCAAATGGACCGTGCCCGGCCCGGTCGCCGGCTGGGGCTGGACCAAGGAAAACCTCGACTACGCGCTCCAGTTCGTGCCCAAGGAGAAGCTGTCACTCGGTATCGCGCTCTACGGCTACCACTGGTTTACCGGCGACCCCGGCCTCGGCAGGCCCGACCAAAGCCCCAATCCCGAAGCCGAGTACATCTCAGCGGCGAACACCTACTACTACCGCGACACCTACAACGCCCACACCGAGTGGGACCCGATCGACCACACGGCCTTCCTCTGGTTCTACCGCGACCAGATGCGCGAGTGGATCTTCTACACCGACGCACACACCTTCAAGGACCGCTACGACCTCGCGCAGCAAAACGGCCTCCAAGGCTTCTGCTCCTGGGTGCTCGGCCAGGAAGACCCCGCCATCTGGACCCTGCTGCCCACGCGCCGCTAAGCAACCACCTGTGGATTGGAAATAGCTACGGGTGCCCCACGTCTCGCATTTGAGACGTGGGTTCTCCTGAGCGAAAGCTCAG
>CAXTVG010000080.1:0-7985 GCA_964247505.1 uncultured Acidobacteriaceae bacterium | reverse complement strand
AGTACTAAGCACCGTGCGATTCTAAAGGCGAGAGGAAACGCGTGGAGAAAGACATCGTAATCGTCGGCGCGGGTTTGGCGGGCCTGCGCTGCGCGGAGTTGTTGCAAAAAGCGGGGTTTGACACGCTGCTGCTCGAGGCCTCCGACGCGCCGGGCGGCCGCGTCCGTACGGATGTGGTCGACGGCTTCCGGCTGGATCGCGGCTTCCAGATCCTGCTGACGGCGTACCCGGAAACCAAAGCCGCCCTGAACTACCGCGCGCTCAAGCTGCGGCGGTTTACGCCCGGCGCGCTGGTGTGGCACGGCGGCAAGTTCCACCGTTTTATCGACCCATTGCGCGAACCTGTTAACGCAGCGAAGTTTCTCTTCGATGACGTGGTTACCTTGGGTGATAAGTGGCGCGTGGCGCGGCTGCGGGCGCGGGTGGGCCGGGGCGAACCCGCGGCGCTTTTCCATGGACCGGACAGCTCCACCCACACCTTTCTGCGCAGCTTCGGGTTCTCCCCGAAGATGATCGACCGTTTTTTCGCTTCGTTTTTCGGCGGCGTGTTTCTCGAAAACGAGCTGCAGACTTCGGCGCACTTTTTTGAGTTCCTGTTCCGTATGTTTGCCGAGGGCGCGGCGGTGGTGCCTGCGGAGGGTATGGAGCGTATGCCGCAGCAAATCGCCGCCCGGCTCGCGCCCGGAACGCTGGAGCTGAACACCCGCGTGGTGGGTGTCGCGCGCCGGCAGCAGCGATTTCTGGTGAGCACCGAGGGCGGCAACGCAATCGAAGCCAAGCAGTTGGTCTTCGCTGTCGCCGAGCACGCCCTGCGGCCGCTGTTGGCCGAGCTGCTGCCGCACACCCGCGCGCAGGCCCGGGAGCGCCGGGCCTGGACACGCACGACCACGCTGTACTATGCCGCTCCAAAGTCGCCAATCCAGGGCCCGATCCTGGCGCTGAACGGGGAAGGGCCGGACGGCGGCCCGATCAATAATCTTGCAGTGATGAGCCAGGTTTCCCCACGTTACGCGCCCAAGGGGCAGGAGCTGATCGCGGTCAGCGTCGTAGGGGTTGCGCCTGCCGGCGACAGCGCGATGGAGTCGCTGGATGGCGCGGTGCGCGAGCACGCGGAGCGCTGGTTCGGCGAAAACCAGGTACGGGCGTGGCGGCTGGTGGGCGGGTACCCCATCGAGTACGCGCTGCCGCTGGCCCGCCAAACCCAGTGGGAGTCAAGCACCACGCGCGTGACCGACAACGTATATGTGTGCTCGGACGCTCTGGAAACGCCGTCGCTCCAAGGTGCGCTCGCCTCAGGCAGGCGCGCGGCGGAGGCGATTCTAGCCCAGCGTGGACGGGTTACCGGGTAGAAAGCGCTTTGACTCCGGACTCCTCCCTTTGGTACAACATGAGTGGCAGGCTTGCCCGGAAGACGGTGCGAGCGCCTTTCCATAACACTCCTCAGTAGCTCAATGGCAGAGCATTCGGCTGTTAACCGAAGGGTTGTAGGTTCGAGTCCTACCTGAGGAGCCAAATCAAATCAAAGGTTGACGAGCTCCGCGCGATGCGGGGCTTTTCTGTTTTGTGCGGAGCCGCGCCCGCTTCCCAGGTACCCCTAAAAGGAGTTTGTTTCCCACGCAATCTCATGCGATAACATGCCGGCCCCTGCTGCGGAACACAACCTTACCGCCGGAGCCGGTCTGGCTTTGCCCTTCGCTGCAGCAGCGCAAGCAGAACAGCTTCCCTCCCGAACATCTTTGTTCATGGGAAGGGCAGCCGAGCACGATTCGGTGTTTTTGGACCGCATGCATCCGGTATCGCTAGTGCGCTCGGGGGCCTGTGGCGCGGCGGGAATGTGACGGCGGAAGCTGAACACGCGCCCGGCAGCCTTCGCTTGAGTTTCAAAGCGTCGGCGAGCATGATCGAACGCATGGACCTGCGTTGCAACGCGATGCTGGCCGTAAATGGCAAGGGCTGATCCGCAACGATGGACAACTCCTGCCGGTCGCGCCAACGCCGCCACTCTGCACGCTGCATCGCGACTGCTGTGATTCAGAGTCAGGGGGCATAACAAACAGCCGTCGGTGAAGACCTGGAAGCAGTGTCTTCGGTGACATAGGGCTGCGCTCTGGTGTCGCCGATTGCCGCCTGAGCACACGCGGGACACTGAGCGCGGTGCGCGAGCAGCTCCTGCAGGGCACCGAAAAGCGCCAGCCATATCTGGTCGTCCGGTTTGAGCCTGACCTGCTCAATCGCGTCCCCGGCGCGGAGCATAAACATAGCCGAATAACGCGAGCACTGTGCGCAAGCCGGCCGCGATACGTCGGGCAAAGCCGGAATTTGTGGGGTCTCGCTGGGTGCATCTTTTTGTACGCCGCCTTTGTGCACTTCCCAGATCATGTTGGGGATATTACGCCGAGGGCGCGTGAGAGCGACACTGGCGAGCGCGATGTATTTAACCGGAAGTACTCTGAACTTTTTCGAGAAACTGCCGAGCTAACACGTTTGAGTTATGCTGGGAGGCCTTCCAGTTCCAAAATGGGAAATTTGCGCGCGAAAGGCTCCGGAAAAGCTGGAGAATCTGCGGGAACGCGCGCTGTGCGGCTACTGCAATGCCGACATGGGTTGTTCGACCGCATAGGTCTGTCCGTTTCCGGCTTTCTCAAACACCCAAAGGCCGTGGAAGCTTTCGCGCAGGTCTGGGTACTTGGCCAGCAGCGCCGACATGAGGCCAAGCGCCGACTTGCGCGAGGCAACCGGGTCGCCCAGCGTGGGAACGGTCGCGTCCACGCGCAAGTCCATCGCGCCCAAGCCTGTATCGATGCGCATCCCGGTAACTGAGTAGCCCGCGCCATCCATGCCAGGCAGAGCCATCGGCGATTCTCCTGGAAGCCCTTTCGGTTCCACGGCGGCGAGCTCGCGGTTGAGCTTGTCGACATTGTTGCTCGAGAAAAGGTCGGCCGGGCGAGCCAGCTCCGCGGCGGCCTGGTAATACAGGTAGGCGCTCAGCGGCGCACTTTTGGTCTTGAGCGCGCGCGCCTGGTCCCAAAACCAGAGCTCCGAGTGCCCCGCGATGGTAAGCGGACGGACGAAAAAGCCGGCAAGCTCCCACTGTGCCGCCGCGGCACCGTCTGCCATGTTCTGGAGGATGAAAGCGAACTGCTGGGGCGCCGCGACACCTGTTGCATGGACGATGGCAAGGGCGTACTCGCCGGGAGGTAGCTGCCCTAAGGTGATGGTGACGAGCAGGGGAGAAGAGGGCCGGCTGCAGAAAAACTGCGCGTCGTCGCCAGCGCCTTTGAGGTCGCGGGCATGCAGCGCGTACAGGTTGTCCACGGTCACGGCTGAACCCTTAAGGCCCGGGGCCACGCCGTCGACAGTCGCGGCAATGTCGGCGAAGTTGGCCGCGAGAAACGGTGCCGAAGCCGCTTTCAGTGCGGCTGTGTCGCCGCGGGCCGCGTCGCTGCCCAGGCTTGACGCGACCGTCTCGAGCGCGGTCCGGTCGCTTGCGGACATGCCGGCGCTTACTGTGCAGGTCACAGCATGGGCAGTGGGGGAGATCACGGCCAGCAGAGCCGCAGCCAGAAAGGGAGAACAAGCGAAGGGGAATCGGGGTACACGCATCATGATTGAGTCCGGGAACAGCGGTCTACCCGTCCGGGCAGGGTTAGTCTAGTACAAAGAGCTCTATTTCACGGCAGAATGCGTGAATCCGGCTGTTACTTTAGATAGAGAGCGGGGAACACGGGAAGCCGGCACGCGCGAACTTCGGTCTGATCTCCCCCAAGCAGGCATTGGCTTTGTTGAAACAGAGTTTAAGAATTCGCGGTTTTTGGGGCATTGGGACCGTTTTCGTCTGGACGGCTATGTGCTTTGCACAGAGCAGCGGTCCCGACAGTGCTCATGATGCGGGCACAGCTCCGCGGACGGGTTTGCATGCGTCCGGCACGCAGCTGGCCTCCAAGCGAACCCACCGGGCGTCCTTGTCCGCTCGCAAAGGCCAGATTACGGGTCCGGCTTCCGGCTCTGCGCCACTCCCTGCCGTGGTCAGTTTTGAAGACGGCGCCTTGCGCATCGTCGCGAACGGCGCAGACCTCGGAGAACTCTTGAAGAGGGTTTCCGCGATCAGCGGCATGACGGTTGACGGGCTAGCCCGCCCCGGTGCGGTTTCCGGCTCATACGGCCCCGGTAAACCTCGTGAGGTTTTGGCGCAGCTGTTGGAAAATTCCCAGTACGGTTTTGTGATGGTGGGCGCGTCCCCAGGGGAGTTCCCGCGCGACTTAGTGCTGACTTCTCGAACCGCTCCTCCGGCGCCGGCCTCATCACAAGGGCAGCAGGCATCCTCTGTGTCCGGCGGCCATCCCCTTTTGCCCTCGGTGGACGGCACCCCCGTGGCCGCGGCAAACGATCGCGCCGACGCGGAAGGCGAGGCACCGTCGAGTTCGGAGCCGTTGGGTCCCGGTGCAATGGCTCATGTTCCGCCAAACGAGGCGGAAAACGCAGGCGCCGAGGATGCGGGTGCCAGAATGCAGCAGCATTTGCAGAAACTGCAGCAGCTGCAGCAGCGGCCGGGCGGCCCGCAATAAGTTCGGGGACGGTACTTTGGTCAGTGCGCGGGCACAGTTGAGCGCAAAACCGGGTCCGCCCTGGGTTACAGTAAAGGACGGCTGCAGTACGGCCCCTTTTGAAATGCGCGGACCTTTCTCTTCAAAATCGCTCCTGCTGCACTGGGCACTGGTGCTCGGCACAGCTCTCATCTCAGCCGGTGCAGCTCTGGCTCAAGCAGCGCCACAGCCCGCCGGGGGCGCGCAGGCGGGATCGCCCGCGATTGTGGGAGCGGATCCCACACAGCGCGAAACGCAGCCCCGTTTGGACGTGGAGCGTGATCCCGTGCTTTCGCCCGACCCCGAAGACAATACCCCGGGCTCGGTCGCGATGAAGGAAGTGACCAAGGACGCGGGCAGCAACGTATATACGCTGCGCCAAAATGTCGACGAGGTACTGCTGCGCTGCGCTGTGGTGGACGCGAAGGGAAACCTGGTCACCGACTTGAAGCAGGGCGACTTCCGCATTTGGGAGGACGGCGTGGCGCAGACGCTGAGTTCGTTCCAGCACCGCGACCAGCCGGCGTCGATCGGACTGTTGATCGATAACTCAGGATCGATGCTGGACAAGCGGGGTGCTGTGAACGCCGCCGCGCTTGAACTGATAAAGGAATCAAATTCGCAAGATTCGGCTTTCGTGGTGAACTTCTCCGACCGGGCCTACCTCGACCAGGGGTTTACTTCGGACCTCCCAGCGATTCAAAAAGCGTTGGCGCACTCCGACGCGCGGGGCTCGACCGCGCTTTATGACGCTGTGGCGGCCTCAGCGAATGAGCTTGCAAACCATGCGAAGTGGCCGCAGCAAGTGCTCGTAATTGTGACCGATGGCCGCGATGACGCTTCGCGCTACACGCTGGAGCAGACGATCCATCGTGTGCAGCAGCTGGGCGGACCGGTTGTGTACGCGATAGGACTGCTCTATGAGGCGGACAGCAAGGAAGAAGCGCAGCGCGAGCGGGATGTTTTGGAAACGCTTTCGGCGGAAACAGGCGGCGTTGCGTACTTCCCGGGATCGCTCGCGGATGTGAACGGGATCGCCAAGCTGGTAGCCGAGGACATTCGCAATCAGTACATTCTCGGCTACCATTCGCTGGCACCTTCTTCCGCGGGGGGCTATCGAACAGTGCGGGTCGAGGCCCAGGCAAACGGCTACAGCCGCTTAGTTGTGAGAACCCGCAAAGGGTACCTTCCAAAGCAGGCTGCTCCCCAAGCACCGAAGACAACCAGCGCCGCCATCTTAGCTGACACGCCTCAGGCGGGTAAGTAAGACCCGAGTCTCAAGAGCCGTTTTTCTGCTGGTGTGCACTTCCAAAGGCTGCCTTTTGCGAAGGACAGCCCACGTCTCAAACGCGGGACGTGGGACTCTGCGTTGCTTGCTGGAGGATGGAATCGGGCTTTATAGCATCGGGAAGACTGTCTTCGGCGGCATTTTAGAGTGCGGCTTGCTACCAGATCCCCTTGTCGCTGCCGGTGCGCTTGTGCTCCACAAAGGCGACGGTCGCTAGCCAGGGCAGGAGCCCGAGCCTGGCGCTGCTGTTGAACTCGCCCCTGCGCAGCAGACCGGCAATCTGGGTGCGATAAAGACTGGTCGAGTGTGGGACGATCGGTACGCGGAGAAATTCCTTTGCAAAGTAAACCTGGTCGCCGCCGAAGCGCGCCGCTGCCGCTACTTCGGGCGGGAGCTCCAGGGCCGCGTTGCCGTAGCGCTGAATGTAATCCGAAACAATCGCGAGATAGGTGGCCACGCCTTCCCAGATGCCGGCCGCCAGCGCCGATCGGCGTAGATCGTCGAAGTCAACCGCGCCGGACTGGACGAGCGTGGCCGAGTCCACGATATCGCAAAGGCGGAAGTAGAAATGGCGGTACATGCGCTGCAGGGTCGAGATCATCAGGCGGTCGGAAGCATGGGGCACAGGAAATTGGCTGCCGCCGAGGGACACAAGCCGGGAGCGTTTCGGCAGCTGTCGCGCAAGAATCCGTTGTTCTCCGGTTTGCCCCAGGCGGCCGATGTGGAACTCGACCGACTCCGGAAGGCCAGGGATTTCGAAGTTCCACTTGTGCGCGAGGCGGTCACCCCAGCTTCGCGCGGCCAGGGTGGCCTGGAAGCGGCACTGCATCAGGTCTAGAACGGCAGGGGGGGCAGCGTTGGAAAACAGGTCCAGATCGCTGCCCAGGTCGGGCCAGTGGTCGAGCGACTTCATGACGGTGATATCCAAGCCCTCCGCCTGGAAAGCGGAGCAAATTTCGGCAAGGAAGGGAAGCGCGTGACCGATGCGGGCGCGTTCGGCCGCAAGCGCTTCTTCAGCCCATTGGGCGCGCATTTCGTCATTCCGGGCGCGCATGTAGCCGAGAAACGCCCCCATCGCTCGCACAATGACGTGGTTAGAGTGTGCCAGGGCGCTGAGTTCGTCAAAAGCCGCGCGGCTCAACTCCTCAGCAGCCGGATAGCTGGGAAGCACTGCATCGGACAGCGGTTTGGGCTCCAAGGGAAGCAGCAGGCGGGAAAGCGTGTCCATCGGCGTGGCGGAAACCTTCTGAGCTTGGCCATGCATCGGGGGCATAGGCCTACTGGGGTGGCTGGGCCGGGGTCGCCGGCGTGGAGGGTGTCCCGGCATCAGGCTGCGCCGGAGCGGGAGGAGGTGGAGCAGGAGCTATGCCCGCGCCGCGCGGCACCAGTTCAGGCGGGCCTTGCTCGAGCTGCTGGGTCTGCCGGAACTGATCGAGCTTGGTGTCCACCTTGGCATGGCTGTCGCCGGCCACCGCGGCCAAGGGCTCGCCTTGCGCGGCGGTTTCGGTCGCGAGGCCGACGCGAGACGGTGCGTCAGCGGCCCGGCGCGCTTTGCTGTAGAAGAACTGGGCTGTTTCCAGGTCGCCGTCCTTTTCAGCCGCGTATCCCAGGTTGTTCAGTGCAAAAGCGCTGGCAGGGTCAAGGGAGTACGCCTCCAGAAAGTCTTGCTTGGCCGCGGCCCAGTCATTTCCATTCGCGGCAGTCACTCCACGGACGGCCAACATCACGGCGCGAGCCTTCGCGGGGCCTTCCTTTTCGAGCTGCTCTTCTACCCGTTTGAAGCTGCCGGCGGCCATGTCGCTGATGGGTTTGCCGCGCCAGGCGCGCTTGGGTGACACGATGATCGCTGCACTGGAGTGTGCGTCTGCTGCTGCCCTGTAGTGCAAGGCTGCGCCTTCGAGGTCGCCTATGTTTTCCTGGGCGACGCCGAGATTGTTAAGTGTGAATGGGTTGTGCGGATCGAGCGCCAAGGCTCGCTCGAGAAGGCGCTCGGCCTCGAAGCCGCGATTCTGAATCAAGAGCTCGATTGCCTGCACATTCATGCGGTTCAGGCGCATGGAGGCGTCTTTCAGGTCTTGCAGCGCGTAGAGCATCGGCTTGCCCCGCAGCTCATT
>CAXTVG010000079.1:0-8135 GCA_964247505.1 uncultured Acidobacteriaceae bacterium | reverse complement strand
CAGCAGATGGACGAGATGCAGGCACCGCCGAAGATCCCGAAAAAGATCGTTGTAGCGCCGGATACCCCTCCGCCCCCGACCAACGTGAACATGGGCGTTGCGGGCGCCTCGGGAGGGCCGGCCGGCTTGTTCGGCTCGGGTACCGGCCCGGCTGTGGTGGTCAAAGCCGCGCCGCCCAAGAAGATCGCGGTCTCGTCCGGCGTCATGGCGGGCAACATCCTGTCCAAGCCTGAGCCGAGCTATCCGGCAATCGCCAAGGCTGCCCGTATTCAGGGCACCGTGGTGTTGTCGGCGACGATCTCAAAGACCGGCACCATCACCAACCTGCAGGTGGTGAGCGGGCCGCAGATGCTGGCGCAGTCCGCGCTCGACGCGGTGCGGCAGTGGCGCTATAAGCCCTACCTGCTTAACGGCGAGCCGGTCGAGGTGGAAACCCGGGTGAACGTCACGTTCACTCTGGGCGGATAAGGGCTCCGATTTCGCGCGGGCCGGCCCAAAACGGGACGGCCCGCGCAACAAGCAAAGCAGGCGGGTTCCACGGCGGCATCGGATTCCTGTATAACTTCGGTTCAGAAGCGCAAACGGCACCACTTCCCCAGGAGGGATCTCCACAGTGATTCTCGCTCACCTTTCGCACCTCGCCATCCCCACGGCGCTCGCTTTCTTCCAGGACCAGGCCGCGCCGACCGTCGGCTTCTCCCCGATGGACCTTTGGAACAACATGGGCTGGCTGGCTAAGGCCGTCGTCGGCGTCCTCTTTATTGAGTCGATCTGGTCGCTTGCCGTGATCATTGACCGCTGGCTCTATTTCGCGGCCGCCCGCAAGCAGTCGCGCGACTTCGCCCCCCGCGTCGCCGGTGCCCTGCGCGAGAACAAGCTGGATGAAGCGATCAAGGTCGCGGACCGTAACAAGAAGTCGCACCTGGCCGAAGTGGTGACGGCCGGCCTCCAGGAGTTCCGCAACTACGGCGGCGGGCAGGTCACGGTCGAGCAGGTTGAGTCGTCCAAGCGCGCCCTCGAGCGCTCGGAGGCCATCGTGCACGCGAAGCTGAAGCGCGGCCTCGGCGGTCTCGCCACCATCGGCTCCACCGCCCCGTTCGTCGGACTGTTCGGCACGGTCGCCGGCATCTTGAAAGCCTTCCAGGAGATCGCCGTGCAGAAGACGCCTGGCATCGGCGCGGTCGCTACCGGTATCTCGGAAGCGCTGGTGACGACGGCATTCGGTCTGCTGGTCGCGGTACCCGCCGTCATGTGCTTCAACTACTTCACCAACAAGGTCGAGGCGTTTGACGTCGAAATGGACAACTCCTCCTCCGAGCTGGTCGACTACTTCCTCAAGCAGAACCGCCGCTAACCATGCGGCACTTTCCTCAAAGGCTGTGAGTGAGCTGCCGGGCGCCTTGAACGCGCGCCCGGCGAGCGAGACGCAAGCCAAGCTGGAGGGAGAACGGGAATCCGATGGCAATCGTAACAAGGGACGAAGGACGCAAGGTCAACTCCAACATTAACGTCACTCCCATGGTTGACGTAATGCTGGTCCTGCTGATCATCTTCATGGTCATCACGCCCATGCTCACCAACAAGGTAAATGTGACGCTGGTGAACTCAAAGAACGCCATCACAATGGACGACGCGAGCAAGGAAGATGCAGTCGTGATCGCGGTGACGCGTGACAGCAAGGTTTATCTAGGGCAGAACCAGATCTCGCTCGATCAGCTGGGCGGCGCGGTGCGCGACCGGCTCCAGGATAAGACCAACAAGGTGGTCTACTTTCGCGCCGATCAACGCTCGCATTACGGCGCGGTGGAAGATGCGATCGACGCCGTGCGGACTGCGGGTGTCGAAGAGGTGGGCTTGTTGACCGATCAGCACGGACCTCCGGGCGCGCCCGGGGCGGGCATGTAACAGCGGGCTTAGACTTTAGGAATCGAGTTTAGAATCGAGGACACGCTTTATGGCAATGGGAAGCGGCGGCGGCCCGGGAGGGCTCGCCTCCGACATCAACGTAACTCCGCTCATCGATGTGCTGCTGGTGCTGTTGATCATCTTCATGGTCATCGTGCCGGTCACGCCGCACGGGCTCGACGCCATGGTGCCGCAACCGCCCAAGACGCACAACGAGCAGCCAAACGATAAAACTATTGTCGTCCAGGTGCTTGGTGGGGCATCCGGGCCGCCCAGCTACAAGATTAATGAAGACTCAGTCGCGTTCCAGGACCTGCAAGGCCGCCTGAGCCAAATTTACGCAGTCCGCGCGACCAAGATCATGTTCGTCAAAGGCGACGCGAACCTGAATTTCCAAAGCGTCGCGAGCGTGGTGGATATCGGCAAGGCAGTTGGAGTCGATCACATCGGGCTTATCACTCCCAAAATCGAAGCGGGCCAGTAGGCCCGCTTTCGCCCGCGCGTTTTCTTGCAGCAGCGCGGATGGCCAAAACGGATTACAATCGCTCCGCAGACTCATTGCTCTAAATTCCCGCTGCGTCCAGACTGGACCCGCCTTGCCGATCGAAGGAGATGAAAAACAGAATGAATCGAATCGCACGTGTTCCGGTGCTGGCCGCAGCTGCTTTCTCGCTGCTGGTTTCGTCGACCGGGTGCAAGCGCCTGGAAGCCCGCGATCAGCTGAATAAAGGCGTTCAGGCCTATAAATCGGCAAAGTACGACGAGGCCATCAATCACTTTCAGCAGGCGGTCAACCTCGACCCTACCTACCCGATGACTCGGATTTATCTCGCGACCGCGTACGCGCAGCAGGTTGTTCCCGACCTGGCCTCGCCCGACAATCTGAAAAAGGCGAATCTTGCGATCGAGAGCTATAAAAAGGTATTGGATGAGCACCCCAACGACTCAACCAGCCTCAAAGGCATCGCAGGCCTTTATTTCAGCACGGACAAGATGGATCTCGCCAAGCAGTGGCAGCAAAAAGTCATGCAGGCTGACCCGAAAGATCCGGAAGCTCCCTACACCGTCGGGGTAATCGACTGGAGAGCAGCATACAAAAATGCCGTTCAGGACCTTGCCGCAGGCGGCCTTACCGATGACGGCAAAGGCAATGCGAAAATGTCCAAGCAGATCTGCGCAAAGATCAAAGCGGATAACACGCAGCTCGTCACAGAGGGGCTGGCTAACCTTGAAAAGGCAGTCCAGATCCGTCCCAATTACGATGATGCCATGTCCTACCTCAACCTGATGTACCGCCGAAAGGCCGATCTCGACTGCGGCAATACTGCGGCTCAGGCGGCTGACGTCGCGGAAGCAGTGCAGTGGAACGACAAATCCATGGGCACCCGCAAAAAGAACGAAGCCGAGAAGGAAAAGGCGAACTCCGGAGGCATCGTGCTGGATAGCACGAAGTAAATGCATCTGGCTTGCTGAAAAAGCCCCGGTTTCGACCGGGGCTTTTCTGTTCTGCTATGTAAGACGTTCCACGCCGCCCGTGCGCCAGGAGCGATATGCCGCGTCGAGCACACGCTGGTTCCGCAGCCCTTCTTCGCCCAGAGCGCGGTAGGGCGGACCTCCCGCAGCGGCTTCCGCAAACCCGTCGAGCATGCGCGAAAAAGCGTCAGCATTGGACACAGGCTGCTCCAGAACAACTTGGCCGCTCTCGCGCAGCACAAGAGAGACCGGGTGTTCGACGGTCATGGCGTCCTCGCAAACCAGCGACCCGCGCTCGCCCACGACCTCAATCAGCGACCGGTACGCGGCGCGCGTGGTGAGGGTAATCGCTCCCATCGCCCCGGAGCCGAACTCGAGGCTCACCACCGCA
This sequence comes from uncultured Acidobacteriaceae bacterium, assembly GCA_964247505.1. Taxonomy (GTDB): domain Bacteria; phylum Acidobacteriota; class Terriglobia; order Terriglobales; family Acidobacteriaceae; genus EB88. The sequence continues at coordinate 4,366 of CAXTVG010000079.1, read as the reverse complement.
TGCGACTCCACTGCGCCGGAGGCGGTGTCGCGATGCGCCAGAGTGCCGACCGCAGCGACCGCGTCGCCCAGCACATAGCACAGCGCGTCGATGCAGTGGATGCCGACGTCTCCGATGGGGCCGCCGAGGGCAAGCAGTGGATCGTTGATCCAGGCGCGCGGACTTTTCGCGGTTTCATAGCAGAACTGCGCGTGCGCGAGCTGCGGCTTCCCTATCCGGCCTTCCGCGACCCAGCGCCGCATGAGATCGATGGCCAGGTTATAGCGCATGTTCTGCGCCACGCCGAACAGCACCCCGGCATCGCGGGCGGCCGCCAGCATGTCCTCAACCTCGCCCGCGCTCATGGCCAGCGGCTTCTCGCACAGCACCGGTTTGGCCGCCGCAAGCGCAAGCAGCACATGCTCCCGGTGCAACGCGTCCGGCGACACCACAAACACCGCATCGACAGCCGGCGAAGTGCAGAGTTCCTCAGCCGAGCCGAACACACGCGGAATGCCGAATTTGGCGCTATCCGCGGCTGCCTTGGCCGGATCGCGCCGCCATAGACCCTCAGCGCGAGCCACCCGCGCGCCTCGAAAGGCGGGCATAAGCCGTTTCGCCGCATGGTGGCCGAACCCTAAAATCCCGAATCGCATGCGCCGCCCTCCCGCGTTCTACCGCGCGCCGTTTTTGAAGATGTTTTCCGCGAAATAGTTTTCCACCCGAGCCTGATCGCGAAGCACTTCAAGGTACGCGTTCTTTAAAAGCTGCGACCGCGTTTCCCTCAGCTGCTGGCGGATGGACTGCTGCACGCGCGGATCGTTCAGGTCGCGCTGCCCGGCGGCTTCCCGATCCATCAAGCGATAGATCGCATAGCCTGCCGGCTTGTGGGTGTTCGGGTCCAGCATGGGAAGCACATCGGTGATCTGCCCCGGCTTCAGCTTTGCGATGGCGTCATAAACCGCGGATTCGTTTTTAAGCTGAGACTCCTGAAAAAAGCCCATATCCCCGCCGCTCGAAGCATTGTCCGGGCGCTCGGAAAAATTGGCAGCCAGCGTGCCGAAGTCCTCCCCGCTTTCCAGCCGGTTGTGGAGCATTTCAATCTTCTTGCGCGCCTCGGCGTCGTTCATCGCCTTGGAGTTTTGCAGGTTCCCGACCCCACCGTTTTGCCCCGCCGGCGCGGGCACAGCGGTCACCACAATTTGCGCCAGGTGGTACTCCGGCTCGACCAGGTTGTACTCAGCCTTGTGCGCGTTGTAGTAGGCCGAGATATCGCCGTCGGTAATGTTGATCTTGGAGTTGATTTCCTTGTTGAACAGCTTTTCGGTCGTCTTCGCGCGGCGGATATCGCGGCGCAGATCGTCCAGGGTCAGGTGCTTTTCCGCCAGCCGCTTGTTGAATTCTTCCTGCGTGAACGGTGCCTTCATCTCGTTGATCTGGCTGTCGACCTCCTCGTCGGTCGCGGCCAGGTTCAACTTGCTCGCGCGCTGGGCCAGGATTTCTTCGTCAATGAGCTGCCGGACGATATTCAAGCGGACAATCGATGCCTGTTCCCGGGAAGGCCGCTGCTGGTTGCCGTTGAGCGAGTCCTGATAAAGCGTGTCGACGTCCTTGGCCTCGATCGGCTTTCCATTCACCTTCGCGAGAACGTCCGCGGCATGGGTATGGGAGCAGCCGGCCAGAGCGAGCGAAACGGCCAGAACCGCCGCCGCAGGCTGCGCAATGCGGGGCTTTGGGATCGGTGGAAAGCGAGTTACAGGCACCAGGGCTCCTTTACCATGATGGTCCTAAACAGGCGCGTTTTAAAGCGCGCCCGCAGTCCCCGGCTTCGCTGCCGGTACCGGGTTCGGCTCGGGCGGCGGCGCGATGCCCTTCGCCCGCAGCGCGCGGTCGATAGCGGCCCAGAGATACGGCAGCGGCTGTGCGCCCTCGACGCGCTCCCCATCCACAAACAGCGCGGGCGTCCCCTCGATTTTAAGCGCGGCGGCCTCCTGCATGGATGCGCGCACCGCCGCATCGTCCTGCTTCGTCACACACGCGTCCAGCGCCGCTTTGTTGCCCTGCCCACGGGCACCTTCCTCGCGCGCCAGCTTATCGAGCAGCGCGTCCGATTTCGCAGTGTCCCGGTCCGGGCCCGTGATGTCTTCTCCATGAGAGTGGAGGTAGTCCACATAGTTCCAGTAACTTTTCCCGTCCTGCGCGGCCAGGCAGTTCGCATCGACCGCGGCGTGCAGCGCCCAGGGGTGGATCTCGGTCAACGGGTCATCCTTATAGACCACCTTGACCAAGCCCTTATAGTGGTCCAGGGTGTCTGGAAACAGCTCAGAGTGCATGCGGGCGCAATACGGGCATTCCAGGTCGTCAAAGTTCACGATTTCGATCTTGGCTTCTTGGCTGCCGCGGACCGGCCGGCCAGCGGTTGGAATATCCAGACCGGGGAGTTTCGTGAGGTCGTACTTGGAAAGGCGCGCGAGCGTTTTGCCGTCTTTTGAAAGCAGAAAGTCGAGCGATTGTTTTTGGTCGGGGTGCTCGGACGGGTAAAAGGCGATGCGAATCGCGTCGAAACCCGGCGTGTCGCTAGGGGTCCGCGGGCCGGGGGCGATGTTCCAGTTTGGGGGAACGCCCAGCTGCGAGCGGACCGTAAGCTCAATGGAGCGGTCCTGCTGCGGGGTGAGCGCGGCGGCCGGCGCTTGCGCGCGGCAGCCTGCCACGGGAATGAGCGAGCAGGCGAGCAAAAGGGAGGCGAAAGCGAAACGGGACTTGAGCAACGAAACTCCAGGGCCTTTCCGGGGCCGACTTGCCCATTATCGCACCGCGCATGAGGCGTGAAACGCGAGATCAGTCAGCAGGCGGATGGTACACCGAAGCCGAGCCAGTGGGAAAGTCACGGATATTGTAGGTAACAAGAGTTCGCCGGGAAACCAGAGCGGTCGCGTAAATGATGGCATCGGGCAGCTTTACTCGCGTGCTTCTGCGTATTGTCGCGGCTCGCTCCGCAATCTCACGAGTAGTTTCCAGGGCTTGGAAATTCGCTAGGAATTCGCGCGTCCCCCGCTCAGCCGCCGGTACAGCGCCAGCCAAAACTTCCATCCAGGTGATTGTGCTGATTGCGAGTGCAGCTGGTTCGGTTTCGAGCACAAGCGACACTGCGCTCGCGCGGTTCGCGTTCAGTGCATAAATCAGAACGTTGGTGTCGAGCAACAGATCGCCCGCTACCACTCCGAGCGCAGCCTCTCTTGGTATTCCATGCCGTCCTCGATGGGACCGTACTTGGCCCACAGTCCTATGAAGGAGGAAAGTGGCTTGCGTTCCGCATTGAGATACATGGATATTGCATTCCGAAGCACTTCAGCTCGTGAGACTCCACGACTTTGAGCGATGACGCTCAAATCGTCGAGTTGCGGTTTGGGTACGTCAACGAGTACGCGCATCCGTGATATGTATCACCTATATCGCAGGTCTGTCCAGATCGAGAAAGTAAGTCTGTAGACAGCAAATTTCCTCTTCGCTTCCAAGTCACGCGGCTGCCGGATGGCTCACCCGGTCCAGCTTCTCGATTGCCGAAGCGGGCAACTGCAGCTCCGCCGCGCGCAGCAGGTCTTGGAGCTGCTCCAGGCTGGTTGCGCTGGCAATGGGCGCGGTCACGCTGGGTTGGGCCATGAGCCAGGCGAGCGCGACCTGCGTGGGATTGCCGCCCACCTCCTGTGCGACCTCATCGAGCGCGTGCACCACGGCAAAGCCGCGATCGTTCGCGTACTTGCCCACGATGGAGCTGCGGGCCTTGCCTTCTACATCGGCCTGCGAGCGGTATTTGCCGGTTAAAAACCCCGCGGCCAGGGAGAAATACGGGATGCACCCGATGCCGAATTCCTGCACCACCGGCTCGAGCGTGTTCTCGTACTCCGCCCGCTCCACGAGGTTGTACTCCGGCTGCAGGCACTCGTACCGGGGCAGGCCGAGGGTGCTCGCCATTTCCAGCGCCGCGCGCAGGCGGTCGGCTTTGTAGTTGGAAGCGCCGATGGCCCGGACCTTGCCCGCCGCGATCAGCTCGCCAAACGCGCCCAGGGTGTCGGCAAGCGGCGTGTCCGGGTCGTCCTTGTGCGATTGGTACAAATCGATGCGATCGGTCCCGAGCCGCTGGAGCGAAGCGTCCACGGCCTGCCGGATGTACTCAGGGCGCAGCCCCTGTTTGCCCTCGCCCATGTCCATGCCGAGTTTGGTCGCGAGCACCACCCGGTCGCGCTTGCCGCTTTGCCGGAACCACTTGCCGAGGATCGTCTCCGACTCGCCCCCTTGGTGGCCGGGAATCCAGCGTGTGTACACATCAGCGGTGTCGATAAAGTTGCCGCCCGCGTCCACAAAGCGGTCCAGGATGCGGAACGATGTT
>CAXTVG010000078.1:0-8157 GCA_964247505.1 uncultured Acidobacteriaceae bacterium | reverse complement strand
TGGAGCGGAGCTTCGAGCGGCGCGGCGAGGAGGACGGCGTGCTGATCCGGGTGGCTGCACCCCGGTCGCTGCTGGGGCGGTGGCGACGGTACAGCTCAGAAAACTGAGGCTTTCGCGGAAACGCCAGTCGTTCCCCTCGCGCTTTATTCGCTTCGCGGACCGTGCCAGGGATTAAGCAGCGGAACGCCGGTTGCGGCAAAGTCAGCCAAATTTCGAGTAACGACGGTCATGCTGTGTACCAGTGCGGTTGCCGCGATGAAGGCGTCACGTTCGGCCCGGGGGTCGGGCACATGAAGAAAGGCGCAGCGCAGCGCTACCGCCGTATCGACCGGGAGGGTTCGTTGGAAAAACTCAGGAAGGATGTGGTTCTGCATCCAGGCGCGTAGTTTGCCTCCCTGGGCGATGTCGCGCCGTTCCATGCGCAGGATGCCGAGTTCAAGCTCCATGAGGCTGACGGCGGAGACATAAAGGGTTGCAGCGTCTACGCTGGATAACCAGGCAAGGACATGCGCATTAGCCTTGCCGTCGCCTGCCTTGCGCAGTTCGGAAAGAACATTTGTATCGAGCAGGTACATTATGAAAAATCGGCCGGGCGGGCGAGTTCTCGCGAGCGAGGTAAATCTACCTCGATATCCGACAGACCAGGCATGGACAAGGCCTCGACAATACTCCGGCGCTGTCCGGTAATGCGGTGATACTCCTCAATACTCAGCAGCACATGCGCGGGCTTGCCGCGATCGGTGATAAACACCGGTCCATCGCTGGCCGCTTTTTTAGCCCGGCTCGCGTCCTGATTAAATTCCCGGCTGGACAGAGTTGTAATCATAGTGACAAGTCCTCGTCTTCAGCAATTTTGAAGGTATGTTACTACAAGGTGTTGGATTCGATTAGCCCGGGTCGCCTTTCCCAGGGCCGCTATGGTATCTATAAAGGAGCGCTTAAGACGCGAGCCGGAAGGCTTATGTCCCGCTGCGCCCTTGGTTATCGCTCCCCTACACCCCAGCAGCGCACGACGGCCCATACCTGCATGCAAATCCTCCACCAACTCGGCACACTGATTCTCGGTTCGATTCCGACCATGATCCTGTTTTTGATCCTGGTGTTTTGCTATACGGTTCTGATGGATCGCCCGCTGCGGCGCGTCCTGGCCGAGCGTCGGGAGCAGACCGCTGGTGCCCAGGAGCGCGCGCAGGCGGCGATCGGCGAGGCGGAAGGAAAGGCGCGCGAGTATGAGGATCGTCTGCGAGCGGCGCGGTTTGAGATCACGCAAGGCCGGGAAAAGCAGATCGCCGAGTGGAACGCAGCGCGGGACAAGGCTGTGAGCGAAGCGAGAGCGGCGGCGGGGGAGCGGGCGCGCGAAGCACGCAAAGCCATCGAGGCCGATGCGGAACGCTCTCGCGCCGGGCTGGATCCGGCAATTGACGCGCTTGCGGGCCAGGTGCTTGAGGCCGTTTTGCCGAAGCATTCGCTTCCAGCGCAGGAGGCTGCCGCTTCGTGAAAATGCGCGTTTTGGTTTTCCTTCTTTTTACGGGGTTGTTCCTGCCGCCGGCGCATGCACAGGGCGGAAACAAGCCCCTGCCACCCACCAACGGCACCTCGCAAACCCGCATGGACGCGCCGGAAACCAACAACGAGCTGGAAAGCTACACCCACTCGCCTATGGTCAAACGGCTGGCGCGTGGTATGGGGATTTCGACCGACCAAGCCGCGCGGTACTTTGAAGATTTCAACTCGGGTGTTCTGATCCTGGCGATTCTCTACTATGTCCTTAAGTATGTGCCGGGCAAGCTCCGGGCCAAGCGCGAGGGGATCGACCGCGATCTGGCGGAGGCGCGTGCTGCGACTGCGGAAGCGCAAGAGCGCATGAAGCGGGTGGAGCAAAAGCTCGCTTCGCTGGGCGGTGAAATAGAAGACTTGCGGCGGCAAGCATCCGAAAGCAGCAGGGCCGAGGAAGCGCGGATTCACGTGTCGCTCGAAGCGGAAAAGCAGCGGTTGGTGCGCGCGGCTGAGGCCGAGATCGCCGCGGCGCAGGCGAACGCCGAGCGCGGGCTGAAGCGCTATGCTTCCGATCTTGCCGTGGAGCGGGCAGCGCAGCGTGTGGAGTTGAGCCCCGAAGGCGACCGCGCCATGGTGGACGCGTTTCTGCGCGACCTGGCTGGACAGCTGGGTCAAGAAGGGCGAAACTAGTGGCCGATGCCTACGCCGCCCGGTATGCGCGGGCTCTGCTCGATGTGCTGGAGTCAACGAAGGCCGACGTGGAAGCCGCGAACCGCGAGTTGGGGGACTTTGCCGCGGCCTGGGACGAGAGCCCGGCGCTGCGCCACGTGTACGAAGACCCCTCGATCAACGCGGCGAAGAAAATTGAGATTCTGGACAAGCTGAACGGGCAGCTCGGGATGGGCAAGCAGGTCCGGAATTTCCTCGCGGTCATCATCAACCACGAGCGCATGGAGGGTTTGCCGGCGATTCTCGCCGACTTTCGCCGGATGCTGCGCGGCGATCTGGGCATCGACAAGGTCGAGTGGACCAGCGCGCGGGCTTTGAACGACGACGAGCGGCGCGCGGTTGAGACGAAAATCAAAGATCTGACCGGCAAGCAGCTGGAGGCGACCTTTCGTGAAGACCCGGCGTTGCTGGGCGGGGCGCGTTTGCGGATCGGCTCGACAATTTACGACGGCAGCTTGCGCGGGCGGCTTGAGGCGCTCCGCGAGCAGCTGGCGCAGGGATAAAGAAAGCAAGGACGATGGCAAAGATCAACGCAGACGAGATTACAAGCCTCCTACGCGAGGAGATCCAGAACTACGACAGCCGCATGCAAGTCGACGAGGTGGGCACCGTGATCTCGGTGGGCGACGGCATCGCGCGCGTGCACGGCCTCGACAAGGTGATGGCGGGCGAGATCGTTCAGTTTCCGCACGAAATCGAAGGCCTGGCGCTGGCGCTTGAAGAAGAGCAGGTCGGCGTGGTGCTGATGGGCGAGTCGGACCAGATCCGCGAGGGCGACGAAGTCAAGCGCACCGGCCGCATCATGAGCGTGCCGGTGGGCGACGCGATGATCGGCCGGGTGGTCAACGCGCTGGGTCAGCCGATCGACGATAAGGGCCCGATTGCAACGACCGAGACCCTGCCGGTGGAGCGGCTGGCCCCGGGCGTGATCGACCGCCAGCCGGTCAAGGAGCCGATGGCGACCGGCCTCAAAGCCATTGACGCGATGATCCCGATCGGCCGCGGGCAGCGCGAGCTGATCATCGGCGACCGCCAAACCGGCAAGACCGCCGTTGCGCTCGACACAATCATTAACAACGCCAAAAACGACCTGATCTGCATTTATTGCGCGGTCGGGCAGAAGCGCTCGTCCATCTCCCAGGTGGTGCAAACGCTGACCGAGAACGGCGCGATGGACTACACGATCATCGTGGCCGCTTCGGCGTCGGAACCCGCGCCGCTGCTGTACCTGGCCCCGTTCGCAGCGACGGCGATGGGTGAGTACTTCCGCGATAACGGCAAGGCCGCGCTGGTCATTTATGACGACCTTTCCAAGCACGCGGTCGCCTACCGCGAGCTCTCGCTCCTGCTGCGCCGCCCGCCGGGGCGCGAGGCCTACCCGGGCGATGTGTTTTACCTCCACTCGCGCCTGCTGGAGCGCTCGGCCAAGCTGAGCAAGGAAAAGGGCGGGGGATCACTGACCGCGCTGCCGATCATCGAGACCCAAGCCGGCGACGTGTCCGCGTACATCCCGACGAACGTGATTTCGATCACCGACGGTCAGATTTTCCTCGAAACCGATCTGTTTAACTCAGGCATTCGCCCGGCCGTGAACGTGGGGCTTTCCGTTTCCCGCGTGGGTTTTTCGGCGGCGATCAAGGCGATCAAGCAGGTGGGTTCGACGCTCAAGCTCGACCTGGCGCAGTACCGTGAGCTGGCGGCCTTTGCGCAGTTCGGCTCGGACCTGGATAAGGTCACACAGAACCAGCTGAATCGCGGCAAGCGGCTCACCGAGCTGCTCAAACAGGACCAGTTCCACCCGCTGACCCCGGCGCACATGGTTGCGATTTTGTTCGCGGGTACGCAAGGGCTGCTCGATGACGTGAAGGTTGAGGACATCCGGCCGTTCGAGGAGGGATTCCACAAGTATCTCGACGCCTCGCAGGGTGAGTTGCTGAAGCAAATCGAAGATAAAAAAGCGCTCGACGACGATCTGCGCGGCAAACTCAACGGCGCGGTCGAGGAGTACAAGCGAGACTTCCTCTCGCAGCATGAGCAGGCTAAGGGCAAGGACGCGGTGGTCGAGCTGGACGAGGAAGAACAGAAGCAGGCCGCAGAGAAGACCCCGTCCGGCTCGCAGCCCGGCGCGGCAACGACCGCGGGCGGCGGCGCGACGCAGGAGCAGGCGAACAGCAAAGGTGCGCAGCAGGCACAGGGCGCCGCGGACTCAGGCCAGGCGCGCCAGGCGCAGGAGACCACCCGCTAAACCATGGCCAACGTACTCGATCTCCGGCGAAGGATCCGCAGCGTGAAAAACACGCGCCAGATCACCAAGGCCATGAAGATGGTGGCGGCGGCCAAGTTGCGCCGCGCCCAGCAGCGCATGACGGACGCGCGGCCTTACGCGGTGATGCTCGCGAGCGTGCTCGCTTCGCTGCGGCGGCGGGTGGAAGCGGTGGACCCGGCTACAAACGAGATGCGCAGCCCGCTGCTCGCGACGCGGCCTGAGAAAACCGTGCTGCTGGTCGTGGTTTCGGGCGATAAAGGCTTTGCCGGCGCGTTTTCGACGAATATCGTCCGCGCGGGAACGCAGTTTGTCAACGAGGCGCGCGCGCAGGATAGCGAAAAGAAGATCGATATTGAAGCGATCGGGCGCAAGGGGCGCGACGCCTTCCGCCGCCGCTACCCCGCGGCGCAGTTTGCGAAAGCATCCGAGCGGGTTGAAAACGAGCCCGCGCCGCGCCCGGAGCGCAACCGCAGCGAGGTTGTCGAGTCGCTCTCCACCGAGCTGAGCTTGAAGATCTCGCTCGACAAGCTGGAATACGACGATGTCCGGCGGTTTGGTGAGGAGATTGCCGCCCGCTATGCCGCTGCGGAAGTCGACGCCGTGTATTTGGCCTACAACTCCTTCCGCTCGGTAATCTCGCAGCGCGTGGTGGTCGAAAAGATCCTGCCGCTGGTCGAGAATAAAGGCGGCAGAATCCAGGATCCAGAAGTCAAGCAGTCCACCGAGCCGACCGAGGAAGAGCGCAAGAAAGCCGCGGAAGCCGCGCTGAGCGCCGGGCTGACCCTGCGTGATGAGGAGCAGGAAGCCATTCGCGCCCAGTACGAGGACGAGTCTAAGCGCTTTGGCACCGCCAACGTGGACTACAGCTACGACCAGCCCGCGGACGAGGTCTACGCGACGCTGCTGCCGCGATTCGTTTCGGCGCTCCTGTATCACGCCATGCTGGAGTCCATCGCGAGCGAGCACGCCGCGCGCATGACCGCCATGGACGCGGCCACCAACAATGCGTCGGATATGATCGACTCGCTTACCCTGACCATGAATCGGGTGCGCCAGGCGGCGATCACCAAGGAAATCATCGAGATTGTGAGCGGGGCGGCGGCGGTTTAGCGCTCGCGCCGAGGGAAAGCTTATGCCAGAAGAAGCAGTGGAGCAGCAAACCAAGCCCGAACACGAGCATGTCGCCGGCGTCGACACGATGGCCGAGCACTACGGCGAGAACGCGCAGAGCGGCAATCGCGACGGACAGGAGCAAAACATCGGTCATGTGGTCCAGATCTCCGGGCCCGCGGTCGACGTGCAGTTCGACGAAGGGAAGATGCCGGGCATCTTCCAAGCCCTGCGGGTCACGAGCGAAGGCTTCAACGTCCCGCAGCCGACCAACGTGGTCCTCGAAGTGCAGCAACACATCGGCGACGGGCGCGTGCGCTGCGTGGCAATGGAAGCGACCGAGGGCATGGTGCGCGGCATGAAGGTGATCGACACCGGCGGCCCGATCATGATGCCGGTGGGGCGCCCGACCCTGGGCCGTATCCTCAACGTCATCGGCCAACCAGTGGATGAGCTGGGGCCCATCAAGGACGCGAAGTACCTGCCCATTCACCGGCAGGCGCCGAGCTTTGAGGAGCAGTCGACGCAGGAGGAGATGTTTGAGACCGGCGTCAAGGTCATTGACCTGGTGCAGCCGTTTGTGAAGGGCGGCAAGATCGGCCTGTTCGGCGGCGCGGGCGTGGGCAAGACCGTCATTATCCAGGAGCTGATCAACAACGTCGCGACCAAGCACGGCGGGTTTTCGGTGTTCGCCGGTGTGGGCGAGCGCACCCGCGAGGGCAACGACCTGTGGCTCGAGTTCCAGGAAGCGGGCGTGATCGACCTGAAAGACCTGCCCAAGTCCAAGGCCGCGCTGATCTACGGCCAGATGACCGAGCCGCCCGGCGCGCGTTTGCGGGTTGCGCTCTCGGCCCTGACCATTGCGGAAAGCTTCCGCGATGAAGAAGGCGCGGATACGCTCTTGTTTATCGACAACATCTTCCGGTTTACGCAGGCCGGGTCGGAGGTCTCAACGCTGCTGGGCCGCATGCCCTCGGCGGTCGGCTACCAGCCCAACCTGTCGACCGAGATGGGTGAGCTGCAGGAGCGGATTACTTCGACCAAGAAGGGCTCCGTGACCTCGGTCCAGGCTGTGTACGTCCCGGCGGACGACTACACCGATCCGGCCCCGGCGACCACCTTTGCCCATCTCGACGCAACCACCGTGCTGTCGCGGCCGCTGTCCGAGCTCGGCATCTATCCGGCGGTCGACCCGCTTGCGTCCTCCTCGCGTATTCTCTCGCCGCGCATCGTCGGGCAGGAGCACTACGACGTTGCACAGGGGGTCAAGCGCATCCTGCAGCGCTATAAAGACTTGCAGGACATCATCGCTATCCTGGGCATTGACGAGCTGTCGGAAGAAGACCGGCTGACCGTGAACCGGGCCCGCAAGGTGCAGAAGTTTCTGTCGCAGCCGTTCCACGTGGCTGAGCAGTTCACCGGGATTCCGGGCTCGTACTGCAAGGTGGCCGACACGGTGCGCTCCTTCAAGGAAGTCATCGAGGGCAAGCACGATGACGTCCCGGAACAGGCGTTCTACCTGAAGGGCACCATTGACGACGTGCTTGAGGCCGCCGAAAAGCTGAAGGGGCAAAAATAGTCCCATGGCCGAGCAGACCCAGTTCGATCAAGCCAAGCTCAAGGTCCGGGTGGTCACGCCGGAGCACATCCTCGTCGACACGAATGCCGATTCGGTCACGATGCCGGGCCTCGCTGGGGTGCTCGAGGTGCTGCCTGGTGCCGCGCCGTTGATGACGGCGATCGGCGCGGGCGACCTCCTGGTTACGGGCGGCGAGGGTGGCGAGGGGAAGTATGTGGTCGCGCGCGGCTTCGCTGAAATCCTGCCCGACCGGGTCACGGTACTGGTCGAGTACGCCGAAGTTCCAGACAAGGTGGACAAGCAGGCCGCCGAGCAGCAGCGCCAGGAAGGGCAAAAGCAGGAGGCCGACGCCGGAGACGACCCTACGCGCTACGCCGCCGCCCGGCTGACGGTGCTGGAGGCCGAAGCCAAGCTGGGGCACGCGGGGCAGTAGGCTTTCACTTCCAAGTTGCTTGCGGGCTGCCGCATTTACTTTCCGATTGTCAATTGTCCGGGGCGAGGCAGTCACGTTGGTTCTTCCCATTGTGGCGCGCCCGCGCCTCCTATTCCTGTATTGGGAATGTGCCTACGCTGGGCCGCGATCTCAGACGGAAAAGTAACGGCCACGCGTGTAGAGTGGGTTTCGTGACTGTCGCGTTACAAACCGCTGCTGCTGCGAGCCATGCCGGGCGGGTCCGGCGGGCAAACCAGGATGCGTGGAGCTACTCGCTGGAAGCGGGCCTATTCGCCGTGTGCGATGGAATGGGCGGGGCGGCTGGCGGCGAGATCGCGAGCCAGGCCGCAATTGAGGCGTTTTTCGAGCGGTTGGGTGGTGTTCCCTGCGGTGAGCGGACCCCAGAGCTGGTGCAGAAAGCAGTGTGCGCGGCGAACAGCCGGGTGTACGCGAGGAGCTGTCACGAATCTGCGCTCCAGGGCATGGGAACGACGCTGGTGGGGCTGGTTTCTCGCGGGCCGGGCGTCTTTTTACTGGTACACG
>CAXTVG010000077.1:3065-8230 GCA_964247505.1 uncultured Acidobacteriaceae bacterium | reverse complement strand
GCATCCGCAAGCTGCTCGCATAAAAAAGGGCCCGCGCCGAAGCGCGGGCCCTTCACAAACAGTGAGTCTACTGTGCCGATGTAAAACTCTGAATCGTCGGGTGATTGCCATGCTGGGTCGCAGCGACGCACGTTGCGAGCCCCGTGCCGTTGTAGTAAGCACCCTGCGTAGCCGACAGCCCGCCCGTGTTCGGGTCCAGAATGAAGCCGTTGAGCGTTCCATCCACAAAGTTCGCCGTGTACACAAACCGCCCCAGCGCCGGCTCCACGATAATGCAGCCCGGCTGCGCTTGCGTCGTGCCGCTTCCGGCCGTGGCCAAGGCCGTGAGAGCGCCGGTAGCCTGATTGATGGCATACCCGGATACCGAACCACCCGTCCGATTGGAAACGTAAGCGTAAAGCCCACGTGGCTCCACGGTAATGCCCGCCGGACCTGTCCCTGTCGCCACCACTGTGTTCGGCAGCGTGGTCAGCGAACCCGCACTGTTGATCCCGTACTGGATTACCTGATTCTGCGAGCTGTCCGTCACATAAAGGAAGGTGAAAGGATTCGGCGGCGCCGCAATCGCGGACGGCGTCGTTCCAGCGCAAAACGGACTGCCCGGCACCGGAGTCAGCGCGCCGCCCGTGCCGATGCTGTAACCCTGCACCCCACCCTGGCCCGGATTGCATTGCAGTGCATTGCCGCTCCCGTTCTGGCCGGCCGCCAGGATGTCCGTGACATAGACGTACTTTCCGTCGCCGCTGAGCGCAACCCCGGTCGGCGTGTTGCCGAGCGGCAAAAATTGGCTGGCCGCGCCGCCAACCGTCTGGGCCACAGGCGTGGTGCTCAGCACCCCATTCTTATCGAATGTGTAGACAAACAGCGCGCCCGGGCTGGTGTTCGCCGCCGAAGCATTCGGTTGAAAAGTGTCCACCACGAAGAGCAGGCCGCCCGCCAAGCCCCCGTTCGCGTCGGTGGTCGTCTGCACCGCCAGCGAAACAGGCTCCGACCCGGGCGTATTGATCGTGTGCTGCCCGTAGAGCTTCGCGTCGGTCCCAATCCCATACTGGACGATGCTGTTGTCGTCATGATTGGCCACGTAAAGGTCATGACCGGTCGCCTCGATCACCAGCGATACCGGATTGCGGCCTTGCGTGCTGTAGGGCGAATCGGGAATCTGCGTCAGTGCGCCCGACTGCGAATCCACCCGAAACACATTGATCTGCCCGGGATTGTTCCGCGCCGAAGTCGCGTACAGGTAGTCGATCGTGTTGCTCGTCCCGCAGGAAACCAGCCCCCCGCCGAGAGCAACCACGCCTGCCACTGCCAGGGTCGCCTGGCTCCACTGCTTCAACTTCATGGATTCCTTGTGCTCCGCCCGGCGTTTCTCTCACGCCGGGCTGTTGGATAAAAAACTACAGCGCGCTTGAGATGCCCAGGCACCACGAAGGCGTACCCACCGTCGGCACGGTCGCGTGATTGCGAAGCGGCACCAGCGTTCCCGTAGCCGGATCGATCCGGCGGCCTGTAATGCTGTTATCGAGCGAACCGGCGCTGTAGATGTACTGGTTGGTCGGGTCTTCAAAGATGCAGACCGGTCCCGAGATCGTGCCCGCGTACGGGGAATTCGCCGTCAGCGTATCGAAATAGCCCGACGTCGAGTTTACCGAAAAACCGCCGAGGTCCGAGCTTGCGTTCGTCGTACCGCCGGCTGGGCCCGCGTTGATCACGTACACGTACTTGCCGGTCGAGTCGGTCAGGGTCTGCACCGGGCCGCCCGCCTGCGAGTTGTTCGCATTGTTATACGGCGAGCCACTCACCGCGGTCAGCGCGCCGCTGGTGCCCACGGTGTACAGGAAAATCCGGTTATTCGTCGTATCCAGCAGATACACATACCGGCCGCCCGAGTCGCCGGTGATTGCGGTGATGTTGGTCGTCGTCGGGTCGCTCGTGATCTGGATCTGGCTGGTCTGCGTCGGCGTCAGCTGCCCGGTTCCGGCCACCGCGTACACATTCACCGTCTGCCGGTCGTCGGCGTGGATGTTCGGTACCACCGGCGCGCCCGCGTCCATGGTGTACAGGAAGCCGCCCGCCAGGCGGAAGTCCACCGGGTTACAGCCCACGGGGAAGTAGGTCAGGTTCTGCTGGCGCTGGTTCTGCTGGACGCCAAGGCGGCCCGTTGAGCCGTCGATCGCAAACACAGTAATCGCGCCCGTGGGGTGATAAATTGCCGGGTTCGCCGAATCCTGACAGGGGTAGTCCGCCGAGGGGCCAACCTGCGAGATCGGCGCCGCCGTGTTGCTCGTCACGCCTACATTTGCATACTTGTCCAGCACAAACAGGTGCGCGCCCGACGAATCAGCCAGCACCCGGATGGAGCCGAAACCCTGGCTGGTGTACTGCAGCTGCGGCGAAAGCTGCCCATAGCCGCCCACCGTGAACAGCGCAAGGTTGTTGCTCGAGTACCCGGTCACCGCGCCGGCCAGCGGATCGCCTGCCGTTCCGTCCGTCTGCGCTTGCCCCGCGTTCAAAGCATAGAAAAACCGGTTGCCCGCGGGGATAACCGCACGCACCGGATTCAGGCCGCCGCTGCCCAGGGGCGACCCCGCCACGGGGCTCAGCGTCCCATTGTTGTTGTCCTCGCGAAAGATGCCGATCTGCCCCGAAGGCTGGCCGTTCGCCGAGGTGCCCAGCACATATGCGTAGCCTACGGTGTGGTCGTTGGCACAGGAGGTGAGACCAAGTGAAACGCCGGCAACCCCGGCGCCAGCCAGAAGGGTGCGGCTCAGACTGCAGAACTTCATGCGCTTCCTTTATCCTGCCGGCCCACTTACGGGGCAGGAAACGAGTGGTGAATCGAGCTCAATTGTAATCGCTGCGGCGCTTTGGACGCTTGGGGGCCGCAGCAGGTTGCAACAAAAAAGAAAGACCGGCGCACTGCCGGCCTTTCTCGGCGTCTTTCGTCGCAAGTTGAGCTTACCAGACCCGGCATGCGTTTGCAGGCATCATGGGTTGGCCCTCGTGGCAGCCGAACGCCTCGCCGAACTTCGCGAAGTTCTCGACCGTCCCGTTGGTCCGGAACTCGCCCGGCGAGTGGGGATCGGTCTTCGCCGCTACCCGCTCATAGGCGTCCGTCTGGTTGGAACACCAGATCTGCCCAAACGCGATAAAGAAGCGCTGGTCCGGCGTGTAGCCGTCGACCTTGCGCGTCCGCTCCGCCGCCGGTTCGCTTGCCATCGCCTTCTGCAAGGCCTGGTAGGCGATCCGGATGCCGCCGTTGTCCGCCGTGTTTTCGCCCAACGTCAGCTTGCCGTTCAGCTTCTGCCCCGGTACCGGCTCGAAGTTTCCGTACTCGTTCACCTCGCACGCGGTCAGCTTGTCGAACTTGGCGCGGTCCTCCGGCGTGAACCACTGCCGCACATTGCCCTGCGGGTCGTACCGCGATCCCCCGTCGGCGCACCCGGGCCTCAACCCCTGCCCCATCCCCCCGCCGCTGCCCCCGTAGTTCACCGCCGGGTCGATGGATTGCGAGTAAAACGGCGGCTGCAGAATCCCGGCAGGGAAGTTGATGTCGTTCATCGGCGGGTTGTAGTACGCGTTCACGGTGGGCGGCGTCATGCCCCACTCCCGCTCGTTCACCGGCTTGCCGATGTGCCCGATCTGCCAGTCGTAGTTGAAGGTTTGCGCGTTGTGCAAGTCCTCAACAAAGTTCGCGGGCGTCACCTGCACAGCTGAATAGTCGCGCCAGTGCTCCGGGTAGCCGATCTTGTCGCGAAACGTCCCCAGCTTCTTCAGCGCTTCCTGCTTGGTCGCGTCCGACATCCAGGAGAGCTGCTTGATGTCGTCGCCGAGCGCCGATTTCAAATTCCCGACCAGCTGCTCCATGCTGGCCTTGTCCTGCGGCGGGAAGTTCTGCTTTACCCAGTCCTGACCCACCGCCTCGCCGAACTCGCGATCGGTGAGGGCCGTGCACCGCTTCCAGCGCGCTTGTTCCACCGCCTGCCCGCGCAGGTCTTTGTTGAAAAACACAAACGAAGCATCGTCGAACGGCTTCGACAGGTACGGCGCCACGCTGTTCGCCGCGTGGAACCGCAGATAGCTCTTGAGCGCCGGCAGCGGCTGCTCGTCGATCACGCTCGCCATCGTTTTCACAAAATCCGGCTGTGCGACATTGACCGTCGTAAACGCGGGCGGCTGCACCCCGGCGAAGTAAGCACTCCAATCGAAATCCGGTGCCAGCTGCTTCAGCTCCGACGCTTGCATGGGGTGGTACACCTTGTCCGGATCGCGCATGTCCACGCGCGGCATCGAGCCCTTCGCGAGCGCCGTCTCAATGTCGAGCACGTTCTTCGCCTCAGTCTCCGCCGTGCCCGCGTCATCGCCGATCAGCTTGAAAATCGTCAGGAGGTAGTCGTGATACTGCGCCCGCGTTTTTTGCATGCGCTCGTCGGTCGCCAGGTAATAGTCCCGGTCCGGCAGCGTCAGCCCCGCCTGCATCACCGCGGCGATCTGCTTCGACGAGTCCTTCTGGTCCTGCTCCGGCCCGAACCGGAAAAAGCCGTTGCCGAGGTAACGCTTATCGCCCAGAAACGCCGCGATCTGCTTTTTGTCGCCAATCGCGTCGATTGCCTTGAGGCTCGGCTCGATCGGCTTTGCACCCAGCTTGTCCGCCTGGTCGACATTCATGCAGGCACCGAAAAATGTCCCGTACTGCTTCTGCATGGCGCTCTTGGGCGCGTCCGCAGCCTGCTTTAGTTCCGTGTACAGCAGGTAGTTGTTCCGCTCGCCCAGCTCGTTAAAGGTCCCCCACCGCGCCTGGTCGCTCGGGATCGGGTTGTTCTTGCGCCAGTTCCCGCACGCGTACTGGTAAAAGTTCGTGCAGGGGTCGGCCGTCTTATCGATTGAAGCGGTATCGAAGCTGCGCAGCGCCTTCGGCTCCACCGGCGTGGCCGTGTTCGCGTCCGGCGCGAACTGCTGCGCGGACAGGGCCAGAGGGGAAAGCAAAAACAGCGCTGCAATCGGGGCGAAGCTGGGTTTGTCCATAAACTCCTTCAGGGAACCGGGAAGGCCGCAAGCAGCCGTTGCTCCTGAAAGTACCACGGGAGAAATGCGCCTTCACGTGAAATGCACAGCGCGCCAGGCTATTGCAACTCTGAAGCGACGAACTTGCCGACGGTGTCCAT